>JBEKNX010000313.1:0-5737 GCA_049522375.1 Acidimicrobiales bacterium
CCCGTGAAACTGGTCACCGCCACTTCCCCCAAAGACATCCGTTTCCACCAGTTGCACGCCACGGACGGTGGCCGGATCAACCAGAAGAGGGTCTGCTCGCTGGACGGCGAGGAGGTCGACTACTCCGAGATCGTGAAAGGCTACGAGCTGCACCGGGGCCAGTACGTCATCGTCGACCCCGAGGAGCTCGAGGGGTTGGCGCCCGAGTCCAGCCGCAGCATCGACATCGAGGAGTTCGTCGACCTGGCCGAGATAGACCCCCTGTACTTCGAGCACAGCTACTACCTGGTGCCCGACGGGCCCGCCGCTCGCCCCTACGCATTGCTGGTGGAGGCGATGGCCGGGACCGGGAAGGTGGGCATCGGTCGCTTCGTGCTGCGCACCAAGCAGTACCTGGCCGCGCTCCGGCCCCATGATGGCGCTCTCGTCCTGTCCAGCTTGTTCTTTGCCGACGAAGTGATCGAGCCCGAGGAGCTCGAGGTGGCGACGACCAAGGACACCAAGCCCTCCGAGCGGGAGGTGACGATGGCCCGGCAACTCGTCAGCTCGCTTTCGGCCGATTGGGAGCCGGCCAAGTACAAAGACGACTACCGGGAAAAGGTGATCGAGCTCATAGAAGCCAAAGCCGAGGGCAACGAGATCGCCGTCCCCGAAGCGCCCGAGCACCAAGCGCCTGTCCTGGACCTCATGGCCGCGCTCGAGGCCAGCCTGGCCCGGGCCGAGGAAGGCCACCATGCCTCGCAGAACGGGCATGCCTCGCAGAACGGGGCCCGCGGCCGGGCGCGCAAGCGGGCCAGCGCGTGAGCAGCCCGGGGTTGGCGCCCCGGGCGGGCGGCGTGGGCTCCAGGGCCGGCCGGACGGGTAACTCGGTTTGGGCCGAGATCGGGGGCAGGCAGCTCACCCTCTCCAACCTGGACAAGGTGCTGTGGCCGGCGACCGGCACGACCAAGGGCGACATGGTCAACTACTACGCCCAGATCGCGCCGGTGCTGGTCCCGCACCTGACGGGCCGGGCGGTGACGCTGAAGCGGTTCCCCGACGGGGTGGAAAAGGGGTCGTTCTACGAGAAGAACTGCCCATCGCACAAGCCGCCATGGGTGGGGACGGTGAAAATGGGCGACGTCAATTACTGCCTCGTGGAGGAGGCGGCGGCCGTGGTATGGCTCGCCAACCTGGCCGCCATCGAGCTACACCCGACACTGGCGGCCAAGCCTGACCTGGCGTCGCCGACCTCGGTCGTCTTCGACCTCGACCCCGGTGCTCCCGCGGACGTCCTCACGTGCGCACGGGTGGCGCTGCTGGTGCGGGACGTGCTCGAGCAACTGCACCTGGAAGCCTGGGCCAAGACCTCGGGGAGCAAGGGCCTCCAGCTTTACGTGCCCCTCAACAGCGGGGCGACCTACGAGTGCTCGGCACCTTTTGCCAAGGCCATCGCCCAGTTGTTGGAGAAACGCCACCCCGAGCTGGTGCTCTCCTATCAGCTCCGTGCTGCCCGGGCAGGGAAGGTGCTCATCGACTGGAGCCAGAACGTCGCCTCGAAGACGACCGTGTCGGTTTATTCTTTGCGGGCCCGTCCTGAACCGACGGTCTCGACCCCGGTGAGCTGGGACGAGGTGGACGACGCCCTGACCGTCGGCGACGCCTCCAGGCTTACGTTCCAATGGCCCCAGGTGCTGGACCGGGCCCGGCACCAAGGGGACCTGATGGTCGATGTCCTCACCCGCCAACAGCAGCTGCCCGATCTGCGCCCTTGACGGCAGGCCGGAGGCGTGGGCCAGTAGGTGGGCGAGGGTCGAGCCGGGAGGCCCGACGGCGTCGTCCAGGTCCAAGGTCCCCTCCTCCCACGCCACCACACATGACAGGGCTATGAGCAACTTGGTGACCGACGCCCACGGGAAGGCTCGGTCGGCTGCACCGGCGGTTACGACAACGCCCTGCCGGGAAACCACTCCGACCGCGGCCGGCCCCGGCCAGGTGGCCACGTCGCCAGCCAGGGCGGCCGCCAGTGGCTCAGGCACCAGGCCCCTCCGCCCCCGCCTCCCGGCCTTCGGCTTGTGCCTCGGGTCCGTCACTGGCGGCCGGCAGGTCACCGGCCGTCGCAGTCTTGGCCTTGGCCGCTACGTAGCGTTCGACGAGCCGAGCGGTGGCGGCCAGGTTCTCGCCGATCCCGTTGGCGATGGCGCGCTCGGCCAGCGGGCCGAGCAATGGCAGGTGCACGCGCAAGTCGCCCTCGAAATGTTGGCAGCATTGCCCTTCACCTTCGTCGCGCAACTCGTACCAGCCGCTAAAGGAGAACAGGCCGGAGTAGTTGTCCGGGACCATCTCGACCTCGGTGCGCTTAGACGCCAGGTCTACCTCCGTCACCTGGGCCCAGGTCAGTTTGCCCGGGTCGAGCAATCTCCGGGCCGGCCCGTTGAGCGTACCGGCGAAACGGTACCCGAGCACGGTCCGGGCGTGCCCGGCGGACGGACGAGAGCACGAGCGGACTTCGGGTGCTGAAATGCCAGGCAGCTCGCCGAGCCCGGCGTAGAAGCCCGGGTCCAAGAACGCGGCCTGGGCGTCCTGCGCGCTGGCGGCGATGGGCTGGTCGAAGCTGGTCCTCATCGAGGGGGCCGGGGCGTCGTCACCCGCCCCCTAGTAGCTGTCCGATGTGCCGCACGCCAGAGGCACTTCCAGCGCGGTCAGGTCCTCTTCCATCACGGCGAAGTAGCTGAGAGGAGCGGGACCGTTCGTCGAAGGCGCAAGCTCCATGGGGTCCAAGCTTTTCACGCCTACTCCGGCCACCTGCGCGACCTTCTGGACGGCGCCGGCGGGAACGCCCACCTCGCTGAAGACGTCAGGGAGCGAGTTCTTCGTGACCAGGGCGGCCGCCTGGTCGACCCCTAGGGCGCTCACGGCCACCTCGGTGAGGTCATAGCTGGCGGCGAACCGCCCGAAGGCGTCGTCGGAGGTGACGAAAACCTGGCGGGAGCAGTCCGAGAACGTGCTCTCCAGGTCGGACTCGATGGAGCCGACCACGGATTGGAAGTCGTGCGAACCGTTCTCGAACTGAGTTCTCGCCCCGGCATCGGTAGCGCTAAGAGCCCCGGCGACCACCGCGGCCGCCTTGCCCATGAGGGCGGGGTCGAGCCAGAACTGGTAGGGCTGGGCAGTCGACGACAGGGCGGGGAGCAGGGACAGGTGCCGGAGGGCTGACCGGGCGACCGCTTCGACCCGGGGTTGGTAACCGTCGCCAACGTCGATCACGAGGGGGGCCGAGCGGACCAGGCGCACCTGGTCCGGCCGTAGGGCGAGGCCCTGGGGCGACACCCCCGATGGCGCCAGGTCGACAACCTTGACCGCCTTGCCGCCCACGTAGCTCACCAGCACGGCCAGGGGATAAGCGGAGACCACGACCTCCAGCGGGGCCCGGGTAGCAGGAGGTGCAGGCCCGGCCAGTCGCCCGGTGCCGCAACCGGATAGGAGGACGGTGGCCAGGCCAAGTCTCAACGTAAAGTTCAACTTTAGTCTTCTGGGTCGTCCAGGGCAACAAAATGGCCGGTCAGGCCGGTAAGGCGGATAAGGCACGGGCATTCGTCCCGAGCTTGTCATCCCGGCGTCCCCGAGGGTAAGCGGCCTTCACCGCCGGCGAGCATACTCTGAGAGGGAGAAAGGTGGTGGTCCCTACGGCCGAGCCTGTGGAGGCACAGTCATTCGATGTCGTGATCATTGGTGGAGGGCCGGGTGGCTATGCCGCCGCGCTCTACGGTGGGCGCGCCGGGTTGCGTACCGCCCTGGTCGAGAAGGAAAAGGTGGGCGGTACCTGCCTCCACCGCGGTTGCATCCCGGCCAAAGAGCTCCTCGAGACCGCCGCCGTCTACCGCACCGTCAAGGGGGCCAAGGAGTACGGCATCGGTGTCGACGGTTGGACCGTCGACTTCTCCACCACTCAGGTGCGCAAGCGTAAGGTCATCGACCAACAGCACAACGGGCTGCAGGGCCTGCTCAAACGGTGCCACGTGACGACTTTTACGGGGACGGGCACGCTGGCGGCGGGACGGGTCGTGCGCGTGGAAGCAGCCGACGGCGGGGTCACCGAGCTCACGGCGCCAGCGGTCATCCTGGCGGCCGGGTCGGTACCCAGGACGATCCCGGGGTTCGGCCTGGACGGTCGCTTCGTGCTCACCAGCGACGAAGTCCTCGACCTGGAGCAGCTGCCGGAGTCGGCCGTGGTCATCGGCGGGGGGGCCATCGGGTGCGAGTTCGCCTCGATGCTGGCGGATATGGGCACCCGGGTGACGGTCCTCGAAGCGCTGCCGAGCATTCTCCCGGGGGTCGACAGCGACGTGACGGCGGTCGTGGTGAAGTCGTTCGCGCGGCGCGGCATCGAGATCAGGACAGGGGTGCTGGTAAAAGGGCACACGCCGTCCGGTGACGGCAAGTCGACCCAGGTGCACTTCGCCGTCGGCGGCGCCGGCGATAGCGAGGGCGAGAGCCTCGAGGTGCAGGCTGTGGTGGTGTCGGTGGGCCGGCGCCCCTACAGTGACGGCCTCCTCGCCCCCGGCTCGGGCGTCGAGGTCGATGAGCGCGGCTTTGTGAAGGTGGACGAGTGGATGCAGACGAGCGAGGAAGGCGTCTGGGCGGTGGGCGACCTCGTCGCCACGCCCGGCCTGGCGCATGTCGGCTTCGCCGAAGCCATGGTGGTGATCGACCAGTTGTTGGGCCGCCAGGCCACGCCCGTCGACTACAGCCGAGTGCCCTGGTGCGTTTACACCTTCCCGGAGGTGGCCTTCGCCGGCTACTCCGAGGAGGCGGCCCGCCTGGCCGGTTACGACGTAGTGACGAAAAAGGACCCGTTCGTGGGCAACGGACGGGCCGCGATCCTGGGCGATACCGAAGGTCTGGTGAAGCTGATCGCAGAAAAGTTGCCCGATGGTTCGGCTGGGCGCCTGCTCGGGGTGCACATGGTCGGCCCGTGGGTGACCGAGCAGATCGGCCAGGGTTACCTGGCCGTCAACTGGGAGGCCACGGTCGAAGAAGTCGCCCAGTTCGTCCAACCCCACCCGTCGTTGTCCGAAGTCTTCGGCGAGACAATGCTCGCCCTGGCCGGAAGGGGTCTTCACGTTGGCTGACATAACGATGCCTCAGCTCGGTGAGACGGTCACCGAGGGCACCATCACCAAGTGGCACAAGCAGGTCGGCGAGGTCGTCGCCGAAGACGAGGTCCTGTTCGAGGTCTCGACGGACAAGGTCGACTCGGAGGTGCCTTCGCCCATCAGCGGGACCGTCACCGAGATCCTCGTCCAGGAGGGCCAAACCGTATCGGTCGGGGCCAAGCTGGCCGTGATCGGCGACCGGGCTGATCGGCCGGCGGTCGACGGCACGGCCGGGGCCCCGGCCAGCGAGAGCACCGAGGCTGCCGACTTCGAGCCGGCTGCGGTCGGCTCCGAGACCGGGGGCGCCGAGGCCGGGGGCGGGGAGGCCGGTGGCGGCACCCGGCGGGGACAGGCTCAAGCGCCGGTCAAGCCGCCGACGGGTAGCCCGGCCCGGCCCGGAGCTCGTCCTGCTGACCAGCGTCCTCCCAGTGGTCCCGCTCAGGGCAGCCCCAGCAAGCTCCTGTCGCCGGTGGTGCGCCGGCTCATAGCGGAGCACGGGCTGGATCCGGCGGCCATACCCGGTTCCGGCCTGGGAGGCAGGATCACCCGTGACGACGTCCTGGCGGCCGTCGAACGCCAGGGCCCCAACGGCTCGGGCGCCG
>JBEKNX010000314.1:0-5719 GCA_049522375.1 Acidimicrobiales bacterium
ACGGTACCCCTGATCTCGCCTTCCCTCTACTTCGGTATCCTGCTGACGGTCATAACATCGTTCCAAGTGTTCACCCAGGTCTACGTGCTCACCACGGGCGGCCCCGGGACAAGCAGCACGACGATGGTGTTCTGGCTCTTTGAAAAAGCCTTCAACCAGTATGCCTTGGGCTACGCGTCAGCCATCGCCTGGGTCCTTTTCGTCATCGTCATAATCTTTACAGTCATCCAGACGCGCCTACAGCGTCGCTGGGTGCATTACGAAGTATGACTCGCCGACCGGGAAGTAGACCAAAGAGAAAGGTCCCGGTGGGGGGGACCTTAGGCCGGCGCTCACTGGGCCGCCGGGTGGCATCCAACACCGGTTTAACCATAGCGGTAGTGCTGCTGGCGCTCCCGATTGCCTGGGGGATCCTGACGGCCCTAAAGCCTGAGGCGGATGCCTTCGACGACAGCTTGAGCAGTTTGTTGCACGCCACAGAGTTCAGCAACTTCGTTACCGCCTGGAACTACGGCCCTTTCGGCCAGTTCTTGCTGAACGGCTTGATCGTGGGAGCAGGAGGGACGCTCGTTACCGTAGGCACGTCGCTGATGTCGGGGTACGGGTTCGCCCGCCTGCGCTTCCGGGGGCGCGACAGGCTGTTCTTCCTATATGTGGCGACACTGATCATCCCGCAAGAGGTCCTCGTCGTCCCGATGTACCTCTTTATGCGCGACCTCGGTTGGGTCAACAGCTACCAGGCGCTTATCATCCCCTGGGCGTTCAGCGCCTTCGGCGTGTTCCTCATGCGGCAGTTTTTCCGGACTATCCCGCTCGAACTGGAGGAGGCCGCCAAGGTCGACGGGGCCTCGCACTTCTACATCTTCACCCGCATCATGGTGCCAATGGTGCGGCCGGCGATCGGCGTGCTTGGCCTGTTTACATTCATTGGCTACTGGAACAGCTTCCTATGGCCGCTGATAATCATCAACAGCCGGAGCCGGGCGACTGTACCGCTCGGGCTGGACTACTTCCTGACCCAGCAGGGCTTCATTTGGAACCTTCTGATGGCGGGAGGGACTATTTCGATCCTACCTGAGGTCCTCTTGGCCGTCCTCCTGCAGCGCTGGCTGTCGGAAGGGATATCGCTATCGGGGTTAGGGGGCCGCTGAGCAGAGCACGGATAGGAGGCCAGGCCGGCAAGATAGGGGAGGTTAGCATCGTGAGGGATTTCGACCAGCCGACACCGTTGCCATTTGACTTGACCGTCGACATGGTGACGCTTGGAGAGGCGGCGAACAGCGAGAAGACGAGAGCCATCTTGGAGAGGGTTGCGCCCGGCTACGTCGCATTTGCCGATGTCGACTACTTGAGCGGGATGAGCCTGAGGCAAACGGCCTACTGGGGAGTCATCTCCTATGAGGATATCGAGCTGATCGATGCCGAACTGGCGAAACTGGCTCCAAGCGAGTGGCCTGTCGAACCCGTGCCGTGAGCCCTGCCGTTATGCCGACGACGGGCCAGATCGTACGAACGGGTCGGGACCAGTGTTTCGACCTTGGATGGCGGTTCGGGCGCGGCGACGGTGAACATTGTGAAGCTCCGGAATTCGACGACAGCGAATGGCGCACGGTTGACATCCCTCATGATTGGAGCATTGAAGATGTCGATCCTGGCTCCGCGCCCTCCGACGTCGTGCCCGTCAGCTCGGCCATCTGGCGCGTTGCGGATGTTCCCGACAAAATAGGCCCGTTTGATCGGCAGCGGAGCGAGGGTGGGAACGCTACCGGCTGGACAGTCGGTGGAGTGGGCTGGTACCGCAAGCATTTTCGGGTCGGTACGGTGCCACCGGGTGCAAAAGTGGAGCTCTGTTTCGATGGCGTCTACATGGGGGCCCGTGTGTGGGTGAACGGGACGCTCGTAGGGGGTCACGAATACGGCTACACGCCGTGGAACGTCGACCTGACGGAGCACCTACACAAGGACGGCGACAATGTGGTGGCCGTCCGGGTCAGCAACATCGGGGCCAATTCGCGGTGGTATTCGGGATCAGGTATTTATCGCCACGTGTCGGTCGATGCGACTGGCGCTACGCGCCTCGCTCGCTTCGGGGTCGGGATCACGACCCCGGTCGTTGCCGTGGGTTGCGGTGAGGTCCGGGCCAGCCTGCAAATTGAGGGGTCACGACCAGATGCGTACGTCCGCACCAGGATCACCGCTCCCGATGGGCGGGAGGTGGCTCACTCGAGTACTCCTGCTGCAGCCGAGCTGGTTGTCGAGGTCCGGGTGGGCTGCCCGGAACTGTGGGCACCAGAGACGCCCTCTCTCTACCAGGCCGAGACCGAGCTGGTCGTTGCTGAGGATGTCATCGATCACGTGACGACGACCTTTGGCATACGGGAGGTCCGGATCGATGCCGGGACGGGCTTGGTCCTCAACGGTCAAGGGTACAAGCTCCGCGGGGGATGTGTCCACCATGACAACGGGTTGCTCGGTGCTGCCGTCTTCGATCGTGCTGAAACCCGGCGGGTCGAACTGCTAAAGGCTCGGGGGTACAACGCCGTTCGCTGTGCGTGCAACCCGCCCTCGGCCACGTTCTTGGACGCCTGTGACCGGCTCGGGATGCTTGTCATCGACGAAGCGTTCGACACGTGGTACAGCGGCAAGACAAGCGGGGGCTACCACCAGTCCTTTGCCGAGTACTGGCAGGAGGATCTGGATACCATGGTGCTTCGGGACCGCAACCATCCAAGCGTCGTTATGTGGAGCATCGGTAACGAAATGGTGGAGAAGTTGACGCCTCTGGGCGTCGAGACACAGGCGGCCTTGGCCGAAGAGTGCCGGAGGCTCGACCCGACCCGGCCCGTGACGGCGGCCCTCGACGGGTTCTGTGGCCGCCCGGTGGTGGAGCGGTCGGGCCAGCCCGATCAGCCGGCTACGAAGTACTTGGATGTTGTCGGGTACAACTACCGGTGGGCCGAGTACGCACGCGAGCATGAGATGTACCCCGGTCGAGTCATGTACGGCTCGGAGAGCCAGCCTCGCCATCTGTGGAGCATTTGGGAACTGGTCGAGAAGCATCCGTACGTGATCGGGGACTTTGTCTGGACCGCGATCGACTACCTCGGGGAACCTGGTCTCGGCGGGTGCACGCCGGAGCCGTCGAGCGGTCCTCGGGGGTTCTTTCAACTGCCCGACTATCCGTGGTATGTCTCGTATTGCGGTGATATCGACATCATTGGGCAGCAGAAGGCAGCCTCCTACGCACGTGACGTGCTCTGGGGCATCAGCAATCTAGAAGTTGCGGTGCGCCAGCCGGTTCCCGAAGGGATGAGGGAGCTTACTGGGCTCTGGGGCTGGCCGGATGAGGTTCGTAGCTGGACGTGGCCGGGATCGGAAGGTCGGGAGCTGCTGGTCAGGGCGTACACGAGCGGCGACAGAGTCACACTGGTACTCAACGGCAAGGGTATTTGCGACCACGAGATGTTCGGCTCGGGAAGATGGGCCGTTGACCTGCCCGTCGCGTATGAGCCCGGAGAACTTGTCGCCATCGCGTGGCAAGACGGCCACGAAATAGGACGGCGGTCACTCCTGACGGCGGGAGCGCCCTCCAAGCTACTTCTCCGCCCGGAGCAGCCGACCGTCAATTGTGGTCGCAATGATATAGCCTACGTCGGTGTCGAGGTGTCGGATAACGAAGGCAAGCTCGTACCCGACGCCACCGTTCCCGTCTCTCTGACGGTGCGCGGGGCTGGGGAGCTCATTGCCCTTGGCAGCGCCAACCCATTGGTGAACGGGAGCTTTCAAAGATCTCGGGCCACCACGTTCCGGGGCCGGTGTCTTGCCATAATCCGCCCGGCCGGCAAACCTGGCCACGTCCGTGTCGATGCCAGCTCACCCGGGCTGTATGGCGCATCCACTTCGATCGCCACCGTCTGAGCCCTTCAGACGGTCGCTTCGGTCCTTGTCTTGGCCCGTCCGAGCGCGTCAGGAGGGGCTGCGCCAACTTGGCCACCATCGCGTTGGGTGGGGAGTTCTTCCAGACCCAGCAGGGCTACCAGTGGAACCTCTTGATGGCCGGCGGTACGATCTCGCTGCGGCCCGGGCTTATCCTGGGCTTCGTCCTCCGACGTTACCCGTCCCGGCGCATCTCTCGGTCGGGGATAGGGGTCGGTAGGAGCAGGGCCACAACCGGAGAAAGGAAGATATGGAGTACACTCTGCTGGGCCGGACCGGCTGCGTAGTTTCCACGCTGGCCCTCGGCACCATGACCTTCGGCGCCGAGACAAGTGAGGAAGAGTCCCACCGCCAGCTCGACCGCTTTTTCGGAGCCGGGGGCTCGCTGGTCGACTCCGCCGACGTTTACGGCGCCGGTGCGTCCGAGGAGATCATTGGGCGCTGGGTGGCCCGCACCTCGGCGGCCAGACGGGGCGAGATGGTCCTCGCCACCAAGGGCCGGTTCCCCATGGGACCGGGGCCCAATGACGTCGGGCTGTCCCGCCGCCACCTGTCCGCCGCCCTCGACGCTTCGCTGCGCCGGTTGCAAGTGGAGGCCATCGACCTCTATCAGGTCCACGCCTTCGACCCTCTTACGCCCATCGAGGAGACCCTTCGTTTCCTTGACGACGCCACCAGGCAGGGGAAGGTCCACTACGTCGGCCTGTCTAACTACACCGGCTGGCAGGTCGCAAAGGCCCTAGCCATCGCCGAGGCCCGGGACCTTGCCCGCCCGGTGACGCTGCAACAGCAGTACAACCTCCTGGCCCGTGAGAACGAGTGGGAGGTCATCCCCTCCTGCCAGGCGGAGGGCCTGGGCGTGCTGCCCTGGTCACCGCTGGGCGGGGGTTGGCTGACGGGCAAGTACCGGCGGGACGAGACGCCGAGCGGCGCCAACCGCCTCGGGGAGGGCAAACGGGCCGGCGTCGAGGCTTTCCCAAAGCGCAACCCCAAGCAGCGGACCTGGGACGTCATAGCCGCCCTCAGGGAGGTCGCCGCCTGGCGGTCGGCGTCGCCGGCCCAAGTGGCGCTGTCATGGTTGGCCGACCGACCCGCTGTCACCTCGGTGATCCTGGGGGCGCGCACCGTCGAGCAGCTCGAAGACAATCTGGGCAGCGCCGGCCTACACCTAAGCCCCGAAGAGACCGAACTGTTGGACCAGGCCAGCGCACCGGACACGCCCGACTACCCCTACGGCCCAGGGGGCATTTCCCAGCGGTCACGGGCTCTGCCGGCCCTGCCGCTCTGAGCCCCCGGGGCGACGATCTCAGCCCCGGGCGCCGCGGCCATCAGTTGAACGCGACCGAACGCGCTAGAAGCCCACGGTGATTAGCACATAATTGGCCTTCGTCGTTTGGAATCACTGCCCGCGCCGCGGGCTTGCGGTACATAATGTGCGCTTAACGGCTGGCGGGGACGCTTGGGTCCGTGAGCTTTCTACCGAGCGCCTTGTCGTACTGACCGGCATTTATCGACGGGCCCCGTTTCGGGCGATCTCCTCCAGCCTTCTCACCACCTGGCCCCAGGACGGGCTGCTAGATGTCCCAGTAGGGCAATCATTGCGGGACGCCCTCTCGGGCCTCCCGGTCCACCTGCCTGGCAGCACGGCGCTGGCCGGTAATGCCCTCTGTGACCATCGATCGGGGGCAGCTGCAGGTTAGCGGGGCCCCGCCGTCGCCCTGATAGGCATCAAGGCGTTCACAAGGTACTGCGTAGGTGCGCCAGCCTGCTGGAGCGGGCGTGG
>JBEKNX010000315.1:0-5698 GCA_049522375.1 Acidimicrobiales bacterium
GGACCTCCCTGAATGCCATTGCCACCTCCATGAGGGCCGCTGTCGGCCTGGTGGCAACTTCACCGGCAGCAGCGCCGTCACTGGTGGACCCAGGGGTGGTCCCATAACTGGCGGGGCGGGGGCCCCATAACTGGCGGAGGGGTGGTCCTATGTTGCTGGCGGAACTACGTCAAAGGGGGCCCCATGTCGCTGGCGGGCGACAATTTGTGTGTTTAGGCAGCTCAGCGGCCATTTTCAACTGACCGGAATTGACCGTTCGAGACCATAAATGGCCGGTTGTTGTGCAGGTGTGGTGCAGGTCGCGCCTATGAGGCGGCTTGGCGCCCCGTCTAGCAGCGATTCTCGTGAGGCGGTCGGCAGCGGCCAGCATTGAGAGGTGCACGCCGTCATGGACGAGAACAATAGGAACCGCTACCTCATCTCGCAGACCTCACCTGCGATATAGCCACCCATAGGACGCGTTTTTACTTTGTCGAGTTAGGGGACCGACTAGCGGTTCGGGTGCGTCATGAGCGTTGGCGGCCCGATTGCCATAGCGGCCGGCTTGGTCGAAAGCCATCGGTAGCGAACAAGAGCTTGAGACAATAACTGGAGGTGTGAGGAGAGGGAATGCGGCTCACTCGGCTCGCAACAGGAGCGCCGTCGGGGCCCGTGCGGCGACGCGTGCGGGGACGGCGGCGACCAGGTTGGCAAGCACGAGCGCCCCGAGGGCGATAAGCACGACCGACATAACCGGGACGGTGGGCGCGGGTACGGCATTGATCTCTCGAGCGAAAAGATCCCATAAGTAGCGACCCAGGGCAATACCCAGGGGCACCCCGGCGACGACGCCGAGGACAACGGCTACGGTCGATTGCCACGCCACCGTCGCAGCCAGCTGGGACCTGGTGAAGCCGAGAGACTTCAGCAAAGCCAGGTCACGGCGGCGGCGGCGCACCGAGGCCAGAAGGGTCAGCCCGAGGGCAGCGGTGGCGCCCGCGGCGAGAGCCGCGCCCAATATGGCTGGAGTGCTGCCGAGGTTGCGATAGTTGATGATCTCCGCCGGGCGCTGCGGCCCGAGGACCGGGCCATTGCCGGGTTGCCCGCCGAGCTTGACGATGATGGCGTCCACCGACCGGGTGAGCGCGCCGCTCGTCGTGCCCGAAGTGTCGCGGATGAGGATGGCGTTGGGCCCGGGCTGGGGCTGGTCGAACGGATTTCGTTCACCGGCTGGGATCAGTTTGTAGGGCACGAGCGCCCCGCTCCCCATCTCCAGATGGGTGCCACCGCCACCACCGATGCCTCCGATGGCCGGCATGGTCGCCGTCCCCACAATCCGCAGGCGCGTCGGGATTGCGTTCGCAGCCGCCCTGACCTCGACCGTGCTACCGACCTGCTTGTGTAGTTCGGCCAGAGTGACATTGCCCAGTACAACCTCATCGGGTGCATCGAGCCCATGCCCGGATAGCACGGGGGGAGCGACCACGGCGCCTGGGGTGCCACCCATCACCGGCACCAGTTGGCCATCTATGGACAGTTCCCCGAAGTACACGCCCGACCACTCGGCCACCAGGTGGTCCTGGTCAAGGAGAGGCTCTATTTGGCTCGGGAGGTCGCCACCTTGGCCGCTTAGCTCATAGTCCCAGTTCCAGCCGTACAAGGCGGGGTGCGAGACCAAACTGTTCAGACTGGCGCCGAAGGTAAACGTGGTCGTCACCACCATAAGGGCCAGCACGGCACCGACGATGGCTGAGCGCACCGGCACCGAACTGTGCCCCGCCCCGGGATCGAGGGCGAAACGGATCCCCGTCACCGCGGCGACGGGTAGGCCGACAGTGGTGGCTGCTTGGGCGATGCGCGACTGGCGGTCAGCCAGCAGGGCCGGGCGCACGGCGGCGCGCTGGGGCGCGCCCTCGTAAGCGACGACCACAGCCACCGCGCTGAGGCCCACGACCAGTACCGCCAGCCCGGCGGCGAGGACCGTCCAGTCAAAGTTCAGCCCAATGGGGAGGTAAGGGCGTAGGGGACCTATCGGGGCCAAGGGCGAGAGGGCGACAGCGACGACGCCGGCCATCACAGACCCGGCGACCACGGCGCCGAGAACACCGAGCAGCCCATCAAGGACCGTCATAGCGGGGTCAGCACCCAAAGCTCGCATTACCGCCAGGTCGTCGGCCTCGGACCGCAGGCGCCGCCCGATGACTTGTCCCGCGACAATGAACGCGGCCAGGGCGGCGATCGCACCGAACACGCCCAGAGCTAGAGACTCCGGCCTGATCGTCCGCTCCGCCCGGGCCGAGACCACCGACAGGGTCGTGCCTGCACCGGAAGGCACGCCTTTGGGCAGTACCCGCGCTAACTCAGCCTCGACGGCGGCCTCGGAGCGAGTCCCCTCATCGAGCGTCAAACCGACGATAGTGAGCGATGCGCAGCAGTTGAGCAGTCGCCGGGTAAGTGCAGGAGTGAAGAGCACTACCGCCGAGTTAGAGGCGTCCTGCTGGTCTTCGACGACCCCGGCCCAACCGGTGGTCCCCACGCCGACCAACTTGGCGGTTAGGCGGAAGGCCGGGCGCAGCTGGTCATTTTGGTACCCCGTGGTAAGTGATTGGGGGTCGGTATAGGCTCCGAAAGTCACCACTTCTCCCAGGTGGAGCCCCCATGAACTAGCCGTCGCCGAGTCCATGATGAACTGGTCGGCATTGTCAGGGTCGGCCGAGCGGCCATGGGCGACAACTAGCCGGTCCTGGTCGAAACCGAAGCCGTCCACACTTCCATAGGTGACCGGTTCCGACCCTGGCAGTGGGATGCCCTTCGCTTCCAAGGGGAGGAGGGTGAGGCCGACTTCGCTTTCGGCTTGGGTTACGCCCGGGAGCTGGGCGATCCTGCGCACCAACGCCGGGTAGTAGCCGGCGTCCAGGCCTATGGGCGGGTTGTAGATGCTGACCACGGTGGCGAGGTCCGAAGCGTTGGTGGCCCTGGCGAACGCGCTGAACGATGCTTGCGTGCGCCGGCCGGCGGCGACGGCGCCCATGGCCAATCCACCCACCAATCCCACCAGGAGGACGATGCTCAGATAGCCCGTCCACCGCCGAGCGAACGTGGTCCGGGACCGGTACCAGGCGACCCGAAGGGGCGACCTCATCTGACCATGTACTTCCGAGGGCGTACCAACCTGCTTGCGATCCCTACAGTCTGGATGCTCCGGTCAGCGACGGCGAGGTTGTTGGCTGGCCTCGCTGGCTCGTGCTACCACCAACGCGTCCTCTCAAGGCGGGAAACAAGTCTTGGTGACAAGGAACAGGGGCCACCATTAACTGCCGGTCTACGCCACCAAGGTGGGCCGTGTGCTGGAGGGCTTCGAGCCCGCCGGCACCGTGGCCACCGTCCGGATGGCGCTGGCTCAAGAGCTGCTCGGTGGACGTGGGCCGGCTGGATGCCAGCTAAAGGCGCTGCGAGAAGGTAATTATGGCGTCACCTGTCGCGTCTGGCCAAGTTGGGCGGGGTGCGCATCGAGAGCGCGACGTGGGCACCGGCAGCAACGAGGTGACCGGCGATGTCGATGCCCGAGTTGCTGGCACCGACGACAAGGACGCGCTTGCCCGTGTACTCCCTGGCCGTGTGGAACTCCGACGAGTGGAGGAGACGGGCGGTGAAGTGCTCCCGTCCAGGCCATTGGGGGAGCACAGGTACGGCGTCCCAACCTGTGGCGACCACGACGTACCGGGCGAGCAGTTGGCACTCCGAGGTCTGCAGGAGCCACGTGTCGCCGGCGCGTTCGATCCTGAGGAGCCTTGTGTTGAAACGGACGCTGAGCTGGTGGTGTAATACGAACCCTTCGAGGTAGGCGACGAAATCGTCCCGGCGCGGGTAGCGGCCGAAGCTCCGCGGCATGCGGAAGCCCTGCAGGTTCGACATCGCCCGCCACGAGTTCAGCCGCAGCTCCTCGTACCTTGACCTCCAGCGAGCACCCACCGCCCCCGAGCTCTCGAGGACAACGGTCTGAAAGCCACGTCCTTGCAAGGCAGCCGCACTGGAGAGCCCGGCAGCACCGGCTCCCACAACGACCACCTCATGGTTTTCCATCTTGTGCCCGGGCGCCGTAGTTCTCACAGCTTCGTGCATTCCCACATGGTCCCGTCGGCGATCCTGGGCCCACAATGAGGGCACCACCCTTTTACCCGGGGTAGCTACCACCACGCCGGCAGGGCTTGCGATCGGCGCCTGTCGATCGGCTGTCCGGCGCCTGCGTGGTGCCGGAACCTATGGGTTGCGTGCCCGTGTCGCGGGCTCCTCCCTAGTACAGGGACCGCCCCGCCAACTGTCGTGGCATGGCTCCGGCCCTCGAGGTTGTGAACGCTACGACCCGGAGCCGCGGCACTCAGACCGCGCCAGAATTGGGATTATCCTCGCTAAACGGCCAACCTCGACCTGGCACGCAGACAGTGAGTAATCGGCGTTCGGGGCGGCATGACGTCGCCCCTGGCGGACGGTACGGGGTACATAACGGTCATGTCAACGATGGCAGGAAACCGCCTGCGTGGGTCGAAACTGGTTACAGGTCCGGGCCAGCATCATGGTCGGGGGTTGGCAGGGAGTAGACGGTAGGAGTTCGGAACGGTAGGTAGACCGGTGGGAGCGCTCGAACTCGGCCACGGCTGCCTGGATCTGCGCCACCAGCCGCCCGTGGGGGTCGTCGGCCAGGCCGCCTTCGACAAACAGCACCGAGGTCCCGAAGCGGCCCAGTTCGTCGAGGACCAACGCCTGGTGCAAGTAGTTGCGGGCCAGTCGGTCTGGGCACAGGGCGACCAAGGCGTCGATAGACCGGGAGGCAGCCAGGTCCCGGACCTGGTCAAGGCCCGGGCGGTCCAAGGTAGCGCCGCTGTAGCCATCATCGGTGCAGCGCGCCACCACCTCCCAGCCCTCGGCCACCGCCCGCGTTTCGAGGGCGTCGACCTGCGAGCCGATGTAGGCGGTGCCGTTCCGCTACCCGAGCCTGGAGACGGCGACGACGGATCACCGGCCTCGCCGGGTCGATCTCCATCGTCGACACGAAGGTGAGGACTCTGATTGCGTTCCCGCCGTCAGGGTCGGGAGGTTTCATCAGGTTCGACCCCGCCAAGATTGCGACCTGGCTCGACTCCAGCCGCGTGCCCGACTCGCGGATCTAGGTGGTCACGCAGGTCACGGCGACCACCAGCTGAACTGGTTAGCTCACTGCACCTGGCCGTAGAAAGCGCCCCAGTTGTTAATTGGGAACAGCGGCCGAGCGACCTCGACCGGGGCGTCCACGGGGCCTCGCCAGATCCAGATGCCGTCGTCCCGGACGAAGAGCAGGTCCTTGCTGTTCGCCGACCAGAGCGGGACGACGGCGCCGGTCCCCTGGGCCAAACGGTGTACCGTCCCGGTGCCCGCGTCGTAGATCTCAAGGGCCAAGGCGTTGTACCAACCCTCCACTTGGGCCTGGTCGAAACCGCTCGCCGTGGAGGACTTGCCGACGACGAAGCTGAGTTTGGACCCATCGGGCGACCACAGCGCGTCCATGCTCACCGTCGCACGGGGCTCGGGCAGCGGCACGCAACTAAAGGTCACCGGTGAGCAGCGCTCGGCTTGCTGGTGCTGCCAGATCGGTTCGGCAAACGAGTTCACCGTGATGGCCAGCTGCCCGCCCGCCGATGCTGCGATCGGCCCATCAGCGCCGTCGACCAGCACATCGCCGAGG
>JBEKNX010000316.1:0-5678 GCA_049522375.1 Acidimicrobiales bacterium
TCGGCGATCAGCCTCGCAAGGCGGTCAAGGTCCTCCACGGTGATTTGCCCTCCCAGCGCCGACTGCCCTTTATGGGCCTTCCTTTGGGAGACAAAGAAGGGCTAGTCGTGGCTGCGTGCGTGAGACGCCGAGCCTCAACGCACGGGAGGTTTTGACGATGTCTGGCTGGCGCCGGGCGTGGAGCTCTGCCCGCCGCCGCCCGGCGCCGGCGCTCTTGTAGCCGTTTTGTGTAGTTCCTTAGCGCCGGAGCCTCCGTCTTGTGACATTGATTATATTTTTTGGCCGTTTAGTCAACAAAACGATTTGAGAACCGGCCTTATTGCCGCGCCTCAGGCCCATGGGACGACGGCGGGGGTGGCGACGCCGGGACGGCCGGGGGCGGCGGGGGTATCGACTCGATGCCCGGCGGCTCGTCCGGCCACACCAGGAGCACGGGACAAGGCGCATGGTCGACCACGAAGCGGGTGGCGTGGCCCAAGCTGTGCGGGCCGAGACGGGAGCGGTCGCCGTCACGCGCCACCACGAGGAGGTCGACGTCCTGGGCGACGGCGGCAACGACTTCTCGCTCGACCCTTCCCCGCCGCTGGAGGAGCTCGGCGTCCTCCCGTCCCAGTCGCGTGGCGGCGGCGGAAAGCAACTCCAGGGCCTCTTGGTCCGCGAGTTCGTTGAGGTGCCGCGAGGGCCTGTGCCTCGGGAAGGTACGCCCAAGAAGCCCGGCGGTGGCCGCCTCGGTGACCTCGTTGACGTCGGACGGCGTGACGTGAAGGAGTGCGATATGCGTGCCGGGAGGAAGGTGCCGGCTGGCGGCGTCGACGCTTCCCCGCCAGGTGCCCTCGACCACCCACACGACGGCCTTCACGGCTGCATCATCCCACCAATTTCAAGGATGCCCACAGGGCCAGGGTGGCGGCGAGCA
Source organism: Acidimicrobiales bacterium (assembly GCA_049522375.1). Taxonomy (GTDB): domain Bacteria; phylum Actinomycetota; class Acidimicrobiia; order Acidimicrobiales; family Palsa-688; genus Fen-671. Next base: position 917 of record JBEKNX010000316.1, read on the forward strand.
GCACGGGCGGTACCGTTACGGCGCCGAGCCGGAGGAACTCGGAGGTGGGCAGCTCCTCTCCTCGCTTACGCAGGGCACGCCTCCAGAGCAGGGTGGCGAGCGAGCCCGCATAGGTGAGGTTGGGGCCGGCGTTGACGCCTATGAGGACGGCGAGCACCGCCCCCGGGCCGGTGGCCGTCGCCGCCGGGAGCAGGAGCAGGACAGCCGGCAGGTTGTTCGTCACGTTGGCAAGGCCAGCCGCCAGAGCGGCGACAACGAGGAGCGACCAGAGCGAAACCTGGCCGGGCATGAGCCGCCCGACGAGCGAGCTGAGCCCGTGAAGGGACACCGCCTTTACGACGAGGCCGAGGGCCATCACGAAGGCGAGGAACGGGGCATCCAGGGCCAAGACGAGGTCACGGGCGTTGGCGCGCCGGCGCACCAGGGCCGGTACTGCCAGGGTGACGGCGCCGGCGAGGGCGGCGTAGGCGGGGGCCACATGCAGCACGGAGGCGATAAAGAAACCGACGAGGGTGAGCACTACCACCACGACGGCAAAGACGGGGACCGGATGGGGTGGCCCTAGGTCGGTCGCGCCCCGGCCGACAAGGTCGGAGGCGAAGAACCGTCGCAGCACGGCCCATTCGACGGCGATCGCCGCCAGCCAGGGCAGCGCCATGATCGCCCCGAAGCGGGCGAACGACAGGCCGCTGGCGCGGAAAGCCAGGAGGTTGGTGAGGTTGGATACCGGCAATAGCAACGAGGCCGAGTTCGCCAGGTGAGTGCAGGCATAAGCGTGCGGCTTGGCCCGCAGCTGGAGCCGGGCCACGGTCGCGAGGACGGCCGGGGTCAGCAGCACGACCGTCGCGTCAAGGCTGAGCACGGCGGTGACCATGCTGGCGACGGCGAAGACGAGGGCGAGCAGGGACACAGGTTTGCCGCCGGAACCTCTCGCCATCCAGGCCCCGGCCGCTTCGAACAGGCCGTGCCGGTCGCACAGGTCGGCAAGGACGAGCACGGCGGCAAGAAAACCGATGGTCGGGGCAAGGCTCCTGAACTCGGCGCCGGCCTGACTCAACGGCAGGTCCCCCGACACCAACAGGACGCCCGCGGCGGGGACGGCGAACCCAGCCTCGGGCCATCCCCGGGGCCGGGCGACGGCGCACACGAGCGTGCCGGCGAGGAGCACGAGCGCAAGCGTCTCGGCAATGGGGCTGGGCACGGTGGTAGAGATGGTAGTTCCGAAGCGCGCCTTATTCTCCTACCGGGACGTGCTGGCAACGTCTGGGCCAGGGTCTATGGACGGACCTGCGCCGAGCGGGTCAGAGGCTCCAGCGCCCGGCGGCGGCCGGTCGCCCGACCTTTCGCCACCAGTCGGCGAACTCCTCTGCGGGCGTCGGCCGGGCCCAGTAAAAGCCTTGCGCGGCATCGCAGCCCAGAGATGAGACCTGGTCCCCCAGACGGGCCGTGCTCACTCCCTCGGCCACCACGCTCAAGCCCATGGCGTGGCCCATGTCGATGACAGCCTTTACCACCGGCGTCGAGTCGTCGGCCCCACCGAGGCGCTCGACGAAGGAGCGGTCGACTTTCACAGTTGTGACGGGCAAAGTGTGCAGGTAGGCCAACGAGGAGTACCCGGTACCGAAATCATCGATGGCCACCGGCAGCCCGAGGTCCTCGAAGGCGTCCAGCGAACGTCGCGTGGCCGCGCTGTCCACCATGACCACGGACTCCGTGACCTCGGCACATATCCGGCCCGGGTCGATGCGGTAGCGCTCGAGCACGTCGCGGACCATGTCCGGGGTCTCCGGGTCGTCGAGTTGGCGGGCGGACAGGTTGACGGCGAGAAAATTGAGACACGGGCCGCCATTTTCGGCGTCCCATGAAGCCAGTTGGGAAACGGCTTGCTCGAACACCCAACGGCCGACCGGCTTGATCAGCCCGGAGTCCTCCGCCACAGGGATGAACTCGAGCGGCGGGACGAGGCCGCCCGTCGGGTGATGCCACCGCAGAAGCGCCTCCGCGCCCACCGGCCGTCCGTTGGTCGGGTCGACGACGGGTTGGTAGTACACCTCGAACTCGTTGCGGGAGAGCGCTTGGCGCAGTTCGCCCTCCATCGCCAGGCGTAGGACTGAGCGACGGCGCACGGTTTCGTCGAACAACGCGTACCGGTTGCGGCCCTCGTCTTTAGCCTTGTACATGGCGGCGTCGGCATCACGCAGGATCGTTCCCGCATCGGCCCGGAGGTTGGGGATCACGATGCCGATGCTCCCAGTCACCGTGAGGTCCTGGTCCCCGCACCGGACGGGGGGCTCCAACAAGGCGTGCAGTCGCTTTGCCGCCGTGACGGCATCGGCGACGCCGCTGACGTCCCGGATGATGAACACGAACTCGTCGCCGCTGAAACGGGCGGCGGTCTCTCCGGCCCGGACGCCACGCAAGAACCGGTTGCCCACCTCCTTTAGCACCGCGTCCCCCGTTTCGTGGCCCAGGCTGTCGTTCACGATCTTGAAGCGGTCGATGTCGAGGAACAGCACGGCAATATCCGAGCCGCCGCGCCGGTGCCGGGCCAGTTCCTGGTTAAGACGGTCGAGGAAAAGGGAACGGTTCGGCAACCCGGTGAGGGTGTCATAAAACGCCTGGTAGGCGAGCGCCTCCTGGGCCTGTACTTCCTCGGTGATGTCTTCGACGGTGACGACGTAGCCGCCCTCGCGCCTTTGGCCCCTGGGTGCCGCCAAGAGGCGGGCGTGGCGAACTTCGCCATCGGGACGCCGGATCCTGAACGTGATCGCCACCTGCGACCGCTCAGGCCCGACGCGGTCGACCAGTGCCAGCAGTTGCGGTGTGTCCTCAGGGTGAACGGCATCGACCCAGCCTCGTCCCATCAGTTCGCCCACGTCCCTCCCCGAGATCTCGGCCATCCGGGGGTTGGCGTAGTTGACCATGGCTACCGGCGATAACTCGAGGATGCCGATGGGCGCCGCTCCGGCCAGGCTCCGGAAGCGTTCCTCGCTGGCCTGGAGCGAGGCGGCGTCTCGGAGCCGGCCGATGCCATAAGCCAGGGCCGTGGCCAGCTCGTTCAGCAGTGCGACCTCGGCGGGACCGAAAGCGTCAGGCTCGGCCGCATAGATCCCCAGCGCGCCGATGACCCCACCTTCGACCTCCAAAGGCAGGGCGCAACTGGAGCGCAGGCCGAACTCGGCGGCCGCCGCTCGCCACGGGGAGAAGGCGCCGGTGCCGTTGCTGTCGGCGTTCACCTGGACCATCCGGGTACGGACGGCGGTGCCCGTCGGGCCGCGGCCGTTCTCGTTGTCGTCCCAGCTGATGGCGATACCCTCCAGGTAGCCGGACTGTCCCGCCCACGCCGCCGGCCGTACCGTGTGCGCCTCGTCGTGCTCGGCGTAGCCCACCCAGGCCAGAGGGTAGTTACCGGCTTCGACGATGGTGTGGCACGCACCCGAAAGCAGTGCAGCCTCGTCAGAGGCGTTGACGAGGACCTGGTTGGACTTGGCCAGAGTACGCAGCGCCCGGGTGAGATTGGTCCGTTCGGTGACGTCGCGGGCGTTGACGACCACACCGCCTACAGCCGGGTCGTCCAAGCAGTTGGTGGCGACGACTTCCAGGACCCGCCATTCCCCTGAGTCCGCCCGGAACCGGAAGATAACGGGGTGTTCGAGGCCGGGTCCGAGCACTTCATTGAAGAAGGCGTTGGCGGTCGCCTCGCGGTCGTCAGGATGGACGAACGGGAACATGTCGAGGCCGATGTGCGTGGCAGCAAAGCCGAGCATGCGCTCTGCCGCCGGGCTGGCGTAGAGCAGCTCACATTTGTCGCTCACGATCGTGATGAGGTCGCTCGAGTTCTGTACCAGCTTGCGGAACCGGTCTTCGCCCCGGCGGCGCAGGACGCCGACAGAGACGACGTCGGCAATGGTCTGCAGGAAAGCCGCCTCGTCGTCGGTGAAGTCCCTTCTGGTCCGCGATTGCCCCCCGAGCACGCCGAGAGCTTGGCCCTGGTGCGCATGTACGACGACGCCGATCCCGCTCACCACCCCCTGTCCTGTCAACAAGGCCGGCGGCGTGAACCGGGTCTCGGTGCGGAAGTCCGGGACCGGCACGGCACGACCTTCGGCGACGACAAAGCCGGCGTGCGACCGGTGCGCCCCGGCGGGGACGGTGGCCACGCCTACCAGGCCGTCCGGCCACCCCACGGCCGCCCGCAGTACGAAGGCGTCCTGGTCGGGGGTCAGCTCGAGGTACTCGGCCAGCTCGAGGTGAAGGGCCTCGACCACGCAACGCACGGCCTCGTCCAGTATCTGCGCCTCATCCGGGCCCCCGAGCGCCAAACGGCTCAGCCGACTGACCGTCGCTTGCTGGAGGGCTTTCTCCTTCAGCATCGGGCGCGCTCGGGCGACTGTCGCGCGAAGGCGCCTGGGTCGTGCCGGCAGCGTTCCTCGATGGTCCACCGTAGCCAGGATCGACGGCCCGGCGCCCGACCTGAAGGGAGGTTCGCGTTACCGCCCCCTTGTCCTTTGCGAGACGGATCTTGAAGTGTGAGCTGCAGGGCCGCAGGCTGCTCCCGAGAACGATCGAACCTGTGAGCGAATGCTTCTCGTGTGAATCTTGTCGAGGGGTGAGGAACTATGGCACCCACCGTCAGACCGCGAACCGTTGGTCCCGGGAGGGCAAGCTCCCAGTGCCGAGCGGCTCCCGACCGGCACGATAATCGTCGCGGCCGGGCCCGGTGCGGGCCCGGCTCAAGTACCCGTTGCGCTGTACTGGCGAG
>JBEKNX010000317.1:0-5666 GCA_049522375.1 Acidimicrobiales bacterium
ATCTGCTCGAGCTCCGTGAGGCTCACGTCGTTGCATGCCATGTGGCCGCCAAGCAGGCTCGTGTCGGCTCGTTGCCGGAGGGCGGGAACAACACCGCGTAGCGCCTTAACCCAGGCAAACCCTCGCGACTCTCCGACGACCGCCTGGAGTTGAGAGACGTGCTGGTGGCGGGTGCGTCCCTGGCGGTCACCTGAGATTCGGAGGTACGCCCCGGTGGGCTCTAAGCTAAGACATTCGGGTCCCGGTGGGAGTGTGCTTGAAAGCTGACAGCCGCCGACCGCGGGACCTCTGCAACTGGCGGTGCCTCGTCCACGCGCCAGTGCCTCAGCCCGTCACCGCCCCCCGGTAGGGGCGGAAGAACGCCCGCAGCTCCTCCGCGTATAGCTCGGGCTCCTCGAACGGCGCGAAGTGGCCGCCCCGGGCGGGCTCGGTAACGCGCACGACCTTCGCTGTGCGCTCGAGCCATGCCCGCGGCGGTCGGACGATGTCGCCGGGGAAGAGCGAGAAGCCGGACGGCACCTCGACCCGGCGGGAGAGCTGCGCCGGTGGGATGGCGGCGTTGGCGCGGTACATGCGCATCGACGAGCCGATCGTGCCCGTGAGCCAGTAGAGCGTGACGTTCGTGAGGATCTCGTCCTTTGTGAAGCGCCTCTCGATGTCGCCGTCACAGTCGCTCCACGCTCGGAGCTTTTCCACGATCCACGCCGCGAGCCCGGCCGGCGAGTCGGTGAGGCCGACGGCGGCGGTCTGTGGCTTCGTGCGGTGCATGGCAGCGTAGGCGCCCTCGGTCGCGCCCCAGGCCGCGGCGCCCTCGAGCCAGGCGCGCTCCTCGGGCTTGAGGTCGGCTGGGTCGCCGGTAAAGACGGGCAGGCCCGCGTCGGTGCGGTGGACGGCCACGACCCGGTTGGGGTGGTCGAGCGCGAGGTAGCGGCTCACGTGGCTGCCGATGTCTCCACCCGCGGCGCCGAAGCGAGCGTAGCCGAGGACGCCCATGAGCTCGGCCCACAGGCGAGCGACAGCGATCGAGTCGAGGGCCGGGCCGACGGGGCGGTCGGAGTACCCGTAGCCCGGCATGTCTGGCACGACCACGTTGAAAGCGTCGGCGGGGTCGGCGCCGTGGGCGCTGGGGTCGGAAAGTAGCGAGATAACCTTGGTGTAGCGCCAGAACGAGTCTGGCCAGCCGTGGCTGAGGACCAACGGAAGGACGGGCCCAGCCGGAGCGGCCGCCCGGGCGTGCACGAAGTGGATCCCGAGGCCACCGAGGCGGACGTGCAAGTGGGGCAGCTGGGCGAGCGCCATTTCCTGTGCCGGCCAGTCGAAGCCGTCCGCCCAGTAGGCGACGAGCTCGCGTAGATAGGCGAGGTCGGTCCCGAGCGACCACCCGGCCTCCTCGGGCGTGTCCGGCCAACGAGTCTCGCGCAGCCGCGCGCGGAGGTCCTCGAGCACCGCCGGGGCCGTCTGTGGGGTGAACGGCTCCGGGTGGGGCGGGGCGTCCGGCACGAGACGCACCTTACTGGCCGCCGCCCTCGCGTCGGCTGTCGAACCTAGCGGGAGCGCCGCGGCCATAGCACCAAAGGTCGGGTCGTCTTTTCGGGCCCGTCACAGCTTGTCGGAGCGACGACCGTTTTATGTGCGGTGGTTCTGGCGCGGGTTCAGGGCGGGATTTGCGGGGCTTTGTAACACCAATATCCGTCGATCTGTAGTGTGTCCTGAAAGGGGAGTGAGGGTGATGTAGAAGGTCGCCAACATGAACCGTGCTGCTTCAGTGATGGAGGTTTGGCCCTCCGGGCCCGCCGTGCAGGCGGGGAGCCCAAACCACCGCAAGCTGCGCCGGTCAAGAGCCGGGGTGGTGAGCGTTGCGGAAAAGGCCCGCCGTGAGCGGGTCAGGTGTGCGACGAGAAGACGAACATGAGTGAACCACTGCTGATCGCATCGATAGACGGAACGATGGCATCAAAACCGGGGAGGCGCATAGTCCCCGGGACAAAGGCGCGCCAACAAGACGTGCCTGTAGCCAGGGGGCTGCCTGCTTGCTGCCCTGGTGGTGCCCGGTGTAGAGGTGGCGTGAGCTCGTCGCTGGCGCTGGGGTGGAACAGGAGAACCAGTCGTCTCGATACCGTCATGGTCGTTCAAATGGGCCAAGAGCCCCCCGGCCGGCAAGAGGGAGGACCGCAAGCGGCCAACGCCGTGAGCGGCAGAGTACCGACGCGAGGCACTGGGACGGGCCGGCCCGTAGTAGTGATGAAGGCCCTGTAATGGGGCCGGAGCCAAGGGGCCGGGCAGACCAGGGCACGCCCGAGGCCAACCCTGCGGGGGAGGAGCCGACGGAGAGGCCCAAGGCGAAGGTGAAGTCGTTTGAGATCGACAAACGCCTCGTTTACGAGGCGTGGGAGAAGGTCCGTGCCAATAAAGGCGCACCGGGCGTCGACGCCATTAGCGTTGAACTGTTCGAGTCCCAGCTGAAAGACAACCTCTATAAGCTGTGGAACCGTTTGTCATCGGGGAGTTATTTCCCCGGGCCGGTGCGAGGTGTGGAGATACCGAAGGACCATGGGGCAGGGGTGCGTTTGCTCGGGGTACCGAACACGGTGGACCGGGTGGCGCAGACTGCAGCAGCGATGCTGCTGGAAGCAAAGCTAGAGCCGATCTTCCATCCCGACAGCTACGGCTACCGTCCTGGGCGCAGTGCCCTCGACGCCCTGGCCGTCGCTCGGAAGCGCTGCTGGGAAAAGGACTGGGTGGTTGATTTTGACATCCGGGCCTTTTTCGACTCCGTCCCCCATGACCTGTTGCTAAAAGCGGTGGCTCATCACACCGACGAGCGATGGGTGCTGCTCTACATCTCCCGGTGGCTAGTCGCACCGGTACAGATGCCGGACGGGACCATTGTCGCCCGTGAGAAAGGGACCCCACAAGGGTCGCCGATCTCGCCCGTATTGGCAAACCTCTTCATGCATTATGCATTCGACCGGTGGATGGACCGGGAGTTCCCCGGATCGCCTTTCGAACGCTATGCTGACGACGTTTTAGCCCACTGCGGCTCAGAGGGACAGGCCCGAGAACTCCGGGCTGCCGTTGCCGAGCGGCTCGGGGCCCTGGGCCTCGAACTGCACCCCGACAAGACCAAGATCGTGTACTGCAAGGACGCGAACCGCCGAGGGAATTTCGAGCACACCAGCTTCGATTACCTCGGCTACACCTTCAGGGAACGCCTTGCTATCGGGCCGAGGGGCTACTTCAGTGGCTTCTCGCCCGCCATGAGCAATGGCGCTCGCAAAGCGGTCGGCCAGAAGGTCAGGGCCTGGCACCTCAACCGTCGCAGTGATATGGACCTGTCCGACCTCGCTGAGGCCATCAACCCTCAGGTACGGGGCTGGGTCAACTATTACGGGGCCTTCTACCGCTCCGAGTTGCGCTTCCTCGCCTGGCGCATCAATGAGCACCTCGCTCGGTGGGCCATGCAAAAGTTCAAACGGTTCAGAGGCAGGTACCTACGGGCTATGGAGTGGCTGCAGCGGGTCTTCCGTCACCAGCCCGCCCTGTTCGTCCACTGGAAGCTTGTCGCGTTCACTGCACGTCGGACTGTGGGGGCCGGATGACGGGAGACTGTCACGTCCGGTCCTGTGAGAGCCGGGGGCTGCGATGCCCCCGGCCACTCGCCCTCGGCTTGGTCCTTCCAGGACGCGCTCAACAACGCTCGGAAATGGTTGTTATGCGTGTGGAGGACCGTCATGAGGAGCATGCCTGCGAGGAGTCAAAGGCACCACATGGCGTGCAAAAGTCATTTCTGACCGGCGCCCGGGGTCGAGTCGAGCAGCCCCACTTCGGGAAGCTCGCGTACCTCATCCTTGGACAGGCTGAGCCGGACGCCATCTTCGACATCCCTCACGGCACCTATTGGTATGGCGACTCTCTTTTGGCCCCAAAGGTGCCCTTCGTCGAGGAGGACGTGGGTGACGCAATGATCGCTAGGCTCGATCACTAGCCCTTGCACCCGCCCGATGGCACCGTCGGTGGCGAAAACGTGCTCTCCCCGGCGGACCTCCACCTCCCCCATCGGCACACGGTCGTTGGTAATGGCTTGGGGACCGGGCATCCCCATGCCCATGCCCGCGCTTACGCCCATGCCGCCCATGCCGTACGGCCCCACGCCGAGCCCATAGTAAGGCCACGTCAGCATCTGGTCGTTCCCGTAGCCCCACTGCCCATCTCCTCCGGGCAGGAACTGGGTCTCTTCTGCCTCTTCGAGAGCTTCGAACTGAGAGGTGGAGCAGGTCAGCCTGACCTCTTGGTCCGTCGAGGCCACGAGATCGATGGGTACGAGATGGCCTCTGCCTACCCCATGTTTCGGCTCGACGACGAGGTGGGTAAGGGCCCGGGCGACGGGGTCAACGACCACGCGCCGCAGCTCTCCGCAAGCTCCGTCGGTGCAGGACACTTCGGTCCCGATGATGAACTCTTTGGTACCAGTCATGATCAATTCCTGTCACTTTCTTCCAACAGACTTGTATGTCGGTCTAAGTAAGGGCCCGTCACGTTCCTCGCCTTGTGGGACTCGTCAGTCCAGTTGCCACTGACAAGGCCTTGGGGTCGCTCCGCGGTTCTTCGTCCAGGCTTCGTCACCCTGCTCGAGTACTTCCGTGCCCTTCGGTTCGTCGGGTGACCAACCGTCTCGTTCTGGCTCATCGTGCCTTCGTTGTGAGGCGCGTGGATTTCTAAGGCAGGTAAGTGGGTCAGCCGGCTTCGTCTCTGATTTGTCGTGACACCGGCGAATTGGCAAGTGCGCCGGGTAAAAGGGGCGGTAACGGCCCCTTCTCGGCATGGTCGATCTCGGAGGCCCGTCGCTCGGCTGCCTGTCGCCGGCGCGGTTCGCGCCCGCGCGGCTGGGCCGGCGGGCCCGAGACCGGCACCTTTCGGGTCGGCCGGATAAGGGGGCTGTCCTTGGGGACGCTGGCTGGCTCTCCGTCGTGGAATATCTGGAGAGGGTCGCCGGCGACGAGCCGATAGGTCGTTGTCTCGGGGGTGACCTCCACGCGCAGGCGCCGGTGTTGCACCAAGAGCCCTATCGCCAGCCGGTCGATGCCCGGGGGCAGCCGGGGCGCGAAGGCGAGCGTGCCCTGCCGCTCGCGCATGCCGGCCAGCCCCGCCACGATCGCCGTCCAGGTCCCCGCCAAGGATGCGATGTGCAGGCCGTCGTGTGTGTTTTGCTCGAGGTCGTCGAGGTCCATGAGGGCGGCCTCGGCCAGGTAGTCGTAGGCCAGCCCCAGGTGCCCGACCTCGGCGGCCATCACCGCCTGGGTGCAGGCCGACAGGGACGAGTCCCGCACGGTGAGGCCCTCGTAGTAGGCGAAGTTGCGCGCCTTTTCCTCGTCGGTGAAGGCGTCACCACGCAGGTGCATGGCAAGCACCAGGTCGGCTTGCTTTACCACCTGTTTTCGGTAGAGGTCGAAGTAGGGGAAGTGCAACAGCAGCGGGTACTGCTCAGGCGAGGTGCCGGCGAAGTCCCAGACCTCATGGCTGGTGAAGCCCTCGGCTTGGGGATGGACGCCGAGCGAGCTGTCGTAAGGGACGAACATCGCCTTGGCGGCGTCACGCCATGCGGCCGTCTCCTCCTCGTCGACGCCGAGCTGGCGGGCCCGGTCCCCATGGCGCTCGGCGGCGTCTGC
>JBEKNX010000318.1:0-5645 GCA_049522375.1 Acidimicrobiales bacterium
GGTCTACGGCTGGTCTCCGCCTGAACGACGAAGAAAAGTCTGGCGCGCACGTCAGGAAGCACCCTCGCACTCCGTGGCACACGGTCGACCCTGCTCAGGCTAACGCTCTGGCAGCACTAGCGGCCCGAGCGGGGCTACGCCAGCGCCCGGTCTGTCGCCCGCAAGTTCATGCTGGGCTCCCGAGCTGTGGTGCCGTGCGAAGTGGAGGGTGAAGGGGGCAAGCACGCTCCGAGCGCTAAACGCTATGTCGTCGAAATGGTCGATGCTCCTGTGAGCCCTTGGGGCCACGCTTACAATGGACCTGCCCCATGACCATGGGTCGGGGGTGAGGAGGGCCAAAACAATGGTGGAAGACATTGCAGAACTGGTGGCCAATCATCCGGTTCTCGCCGGTCTGCCCGGTGACATCGCTTCGCTCGTGTCAGGTTGCGCCCACAATGTGGCCGTGGCCAGCGGGGACCGCCTGCTGGTGGAAGGCGAACCTGTCGACACTCTCTACCTGCTGCGCAGGGGACGGGTCAGCCTGGAGGTACGTGCCCCGGGGCGAGGGCCCCTCGTCATTGACATCCTGGGCCCAGGAACGGCCGCGGGTTGGTCGTGGCTCTTCCCCCCTTATCTCTCGCGCTTCGACGCCCGTGCCATCGAGCCGGTGGGCGCGATCGCGGTGGACGCCGAGTGTTTTCGTGCCAAGATGGAGTCCGACCATACGTTCGGTTATGCGCTCTTGAAGCGCTTCGCCTCCATCATGCTGGACCGGCTAGAGGCCACAGAGGTGCGACTGTTGGACCTCTACGGTGATGTCCCTGCTGGCCGTGGGACGTGAGCCCACCCGCCGAGGACGTCGTGGCGTTCTACCGCGAACCGTGCTGGTGCCTGAGGGGAAGTCCGGCCCATCGGTACGCCGAGGTCGATGTCGCGATGAGGGCGCTGCTCGTTGTAGTGGCGGAAGTACTCCCGGAGGACCGCTTCGGGTTGGCGCCGCCCGAGCACCAAGGTCCAGTCGCGGCACTCGGTGCGAACGGTCCGCACCAACCTTTCTGCGAGCGCGTTCGCGCGACGCGAGCGGACGGGCGCCTTGATGACTTCGGCACCTTCCGAGCTGAAGACCTCGTCGAAACTGGCGGTGAACTTCGTGTCCCGGTCCCGGATGAGGAAACTTCATCGGACGGCCTGTCTCGGCCAAGTCGCCGACCAGGTCCCGGGCGACTTTGGTGACGAATGCGTTGTCCGGGTGTTCGGTGACGCCGAGGAGGTGAAACCCGCCGGGTGGCGTGCTCGATGGCGAAGAGCACGCAGAGCCGCTTGAAGAGCACCGTGTCAACTGTGAAGAAGTCCATGGCCAGGATACCTTTCGCCTGGCCCTGAGGAACTCGACCCACGTCGGGCCTCGGCGCGGCGCCGGCCCCAAGCCATGGCGGCGAAGGACACGCCGGACCGACGTCGCCCCGACCCGGGTGCCGAGCCTGGCCAGCTCGCCCTGGATGCGCGCACAACCCCAGCTGTGGTTCTCCCGGCCCAGGCGCACGATCGGCTCCACCAGTTCCGCTCTCATCGCCGGCCGTCCCGGGCCTCGCTGGCATCGCCACGCCCGCCACTTACGCCGTCCGGCTTCTCTGTGCCAACGGAGCAGCGTCGCCGGCGTGACTAGGAAAGCTTGCCACCGGTGGCGAGGGAGGAGCCGGCTGAGGACGGCGAGGAGGGCGCGGTGGGCTCTTCGGTACCGGACGCGGGCATGGACCTGGCGCTCAAGGACGCGCACCTGGTGACGGAGGACCACAAGCTCGACGTCCTTGTCAGCTTCGCAACGCCGGGACGAGGCCACAAGCGACAGGACCCGGCACAGCCCCAGGTACACAAGAGAAAAGGCCACGGCCCATGGCGTCTGTGCAGGTCAAGATGGGTGTGCGAGTGAATGGACCCTTCAGGGCCGGCTGGACCTCGATCAGGCGCTGTTCAGGAACGACGTCACCATCCGATACCTGAACGGCGAGAGCAAGCGGGACGCCGTTGACAATGCCACGGCCATGGCCAGGATCTGGAACCCCTTATTCCATCCCGAACTCAGTCCTGGGTTCTGGGACGCGTAGGCGCGGAGCGGTCGAGTCCCGGCGCTAGCCTTCAACCTCCCGGCTGCATGGGCTCTGGCGCCAGGCCCGCGCCGCCGCCACCGCCATGTCCTTGGCGTCGTCCAGGCTCCAAAAGGCTTCTTTGGGCGACCGGATGACCGTGCCCGCCAGGCGCAGCCTCCCCCTGGCTTCTCCCACCGGCAAGCTCCAGGTGATAGTCGCCAGCGCTTTCGGGTCCCGATGCTTCCCCCTAGAGGGTCCGAGGGCCGGAACTCGAACGCGACTTGGACCGTCATGGGCCGGCCGCCCTTTGGCGACGTAGGTTGGACACCTTGAGTGTCGCGGCTGACCCGGAAGCCCGCAGATTTCAGGTCTGTTTATCGGGAGCCTCTTTTCGGGAGCCGGCTCCATAGGACAGCGTACTCATAACGACGATCAGGACCGGCCAGGGGGCCGTCGAGCGCCTTGGCCGTCACCGCGACCGCATAGTGGGGCCCGAGGACGATGACGTTCCATTCCGTGCCGACGGGGTCGGCAGGGCGGGCCGTTGTCGTCCTGACCGCGGGCCCATCAATGGTGCCGATGTCGTCACCGAGGACGGCCAGGAAGGCGGCTCGGCCGGCCAGTTGCTGCAGACGTTGTTGAGCTTGTGGGCTTTGTCCCGAACCGGGCTCGAAGGTCTCTAAGAGCAGGGCGGGCGGGCCGTTGGTGTCGACCTGTTCTTCGACCTGCTGGCTGAAGGCGACCAGGAGCCTCCTATCGGTAATTGCTACCTGGCACCGTTCCGTGATGATGTCGAAGGGTGTGGCTCGCTCCGGGACCGGGGACGGCTGGACCAGGGGGAAGACCGGAGGTAGGCACGTGCAGCTCGGTGGGCAGCGGGGCGGGACGGCCATAGAGCCAACCCTGGCCGAAGCTGGCCCCGGCGAGACGGGCGGCCCACACGTCGTCTAGGTCCTCGATGCCGTGGGCCAAGACCGTGGCCCCGGTCTGTTCTGAGTAGGCCCTCGCCCCGTCACTCATCTGGGCGATCTCTGAGAGCCGTGCTCTCATGCCTCGGAAATCGAGCTTCAGCACGTCCGGGCGCACCAGGGGGAGGAGGGCCAGGACGGCGGGACTGGCGGCGGCGTTGTCGATTGATATACCCCAAGCGGCCTGACGAACGGCCCGGACAGCGTCAAAGAGCGTGCCAGGGTTGTCGCTGAGGGCGTCCTCGTCCATTTCGACCACGATGCGCAGGTTGTCCTGGCCAGTGGGAATGTCAACTCGCACCGACGGGAGCAGGTCTTTTGGACAGGTGGCCAACACCGTCGCCGGCTTGATGTTCAAGAAGATTGTCGTCCAGGGGTGGAGCCGGGCCCTGATGACGGCGTCGCAGGCCCGAGCGGCGCACATCCAATCGAGCTCAGGCAGCCGGCCGGCGAGCAGAGCTCCCTTGAGCAAGGCCAAAGGGGACTCCACCTCGGTCCCCTCCGGGCCCCGGGTGAGCGCCTCGTAACCGACCACCTCGGTGGTGGTTAGGTCCACCAGCGGCTGGAACAAGGTGGTGACAGCACGCCGGTCAATGACCTGGTTGACGGCGGCAACCAGGCGCCTGTCCTCGGTGAAGCTGCCAGCTTTCAGAGGTACCGCCGGTTCGACAGGTAAAGCACTCACCGGCGAGGGCGGACCCGCCTGAACTGATCCTACCCAGACCTCGACCGCCTTCCCATCGCAGCCTGTTGTCTCCCGGAGCCCTCAAGCTCGAATTCTGTGGGCCTTTCAAGGTCGGGTTTGCGACTCTCGGCCGTCTCGGGCCTGGCGCGGGACCAGACCGGGGCGCCGGGACCGCGTGGTCCCCAATCTCGCGAATAAGCCCCCGGGCCTCGGCACTCAGCGGTGCCCGGGGCCCGGGGGCTTGGGGGGATGGGTCTATCAGCTCACTTAGCTGTTGAAGAGATTGAACTCGTCGATGGACCACCAGTAGTTCGGGGGGTTGCCCGAGGTCAGGACGACCTCAACGTACTGCGCGGTTTGGGCCGGGAAGCTCACGATCTCGGGCGAGCCGGTCCCCGTGCACGTGGCGACGGTGGTCCAGATCGTGCCGTTGGTGGAGACCTCGACGTTGTAACCCCTGGCGTAGTCGGTCGTCGAGTTGGGGACGTCCATTTCCAGCTCATCGAAGGTCTGGGCCGAAGCCAGCTTTACTTCGAAGTACAAGCCCGACGCCTCGGGCTCGTCGGTGCTGAACCGTGTGGCCAGGTTGCCGTCCAGAGCGTTGGCCGGCAGGTCCGCACCGGTCGAAGGAGCGTTGGTGCTGGCCACCCAGCCCGTGCGGCTGAGAGGCGTCCCGCTCTCTGCGGCGGTGCAGTTAACAGGGGCCAACGTGGTGCTGGTCGTCGACGAGGTGGTAGTCGAAGACGTGGACGTGGTAGTCGATGAAGTTGTTGTTGGTGAAGTGGTGGTCGTCACGTAGTTATGACCACCCTTGCCATTTCCCCCACCCTGGCCGTGGCTCTTGACGATGCAGCGGGTACGGGTCCATACCCAGCCATGACCATGCCTACGGTGCTGGCGCACAAGGCAGAAGCGGATCCTGGGAGGGCTGGCGAAGCCGCGCACGCCGGGCTTTCCTGACGGCGTAGCGGTCGTCGATGTCGTTGTCGTCGGTGAGGTTGACGTGGTAGTTGACGAGGTCGTGGTTGTACTGCCGTGGTGCCGGTACCAGCCGGCGGCCGATGCGGGCGCGACGGTGGCAACTAGGGAGCCCGCTACGACCGCTAGCGTCGCCACCAAAGCGGTGACACCCCCCAGGTACCAGTGCTTCCGCCGTTGCGTTTCGTGGGTCATCTGTCCTCCTCGGTCGATCCCTCGGTGTCCCTACTCGTGATCTTTGCCACGTCTTTGTGAGCGGCTGTCGGCCTACTTGTGATGGTTATGTGAAGGCCGTGGACCGAGCGCTGGGGTGTTCCATCACGACCGCCTCGGGGGCAGCCGGGTGCGTAGCGGATCGCGGGCGCGGCAGCGTCACGGCCCACACGATGGACGGGCAAGAGTTCGAGCCACCGGTTCCCACTGGCCCTGGAACTCGACCGGACCTTGGCCAGCTGTTCCCCCAGCACCCCTGCTGGGCGGGGGGACCGGTGGCCGGCCCGGTTCATCGCCCTGCCGTGACGCTCTCGAACCGGCCAAACCGGTCAAACCATTCCCCTTGCGCCATCCTTTGACCCTCACGTCGCCCTCATTGTGGCGTGGTCTGAGCTAACACTCGTTCCCCCGCACGTCGCGCCCCTGGGCGCCGGCGCCTCTCGTGGTGATGAAGTCGGCTGACGGAAAGCCCGCAGCCGTCGGGCGGCGGTTTGGAGGCGAAAACCGGGCAAACCGCCCTACTCACCTCGGTCGTTGCACGGGGACCGGCGGACCGTGCGCCCGCTGACATGCTTGTCGCCCAGACCCCCTTCCCAGACGCCGACCATCTCAAGCCAACGGGAGGCCAGCGTCCGCGCAGCGACGTGGCCCGCGCTCATCTCCGTGACTGGGCTTATGCTGACGCCCGTGATCGTGTTCGAGGCGGTGATCACTTGTCCGAACTGCGGGACG
>JBEKNX010000319.1:0-5641 GCA_049522375.1 Acidimicrobiales bacterium
CGTCTGCCTGGTAGCCAAGTCGTCCCCCTGGCATATTACCGAGACCCTGAGGACCACGACGGTCGAGGCGCTCGACATGGTCGCCGATTCGGTCACTTACTTGCGCAACAACGGCAAGGTCGTTTTTGTGGACGCCGAGCATTTCTTCGACGGGTACCTGGAAGACCCCGGCTTTTCCGCCGACTTTCTCCGAGTGGTCGAGCAGTGCGGCGCTACGCCGGTGCTTTGCGATACCAACGGGGGGATGTTGCCCCACCAGGTCGAGGCGGCCGTCGGCGAGACGCGCCCGATCACCTCGGGCCGGCTTGGGGTACATTTTCACAACGACGCGGGTTGCGCCGTCGCCAATTCCGTGGTGGCCGTCCGCATGGGCGCCGACCACGTGCAGGGCTGCATCAACGGCTACGGCGAGCGCACCGGCAATGCCGACCTCACGGCGGTGATAGCCAACCTCAGCCTCAAGCTCGGGATCGAGACCATCGGCCCCGAACGCCTGGCGCTGCTGACCCCCGTGGCCCGCCATATTGCCGAGATCGCCAACTTCGCTCCCAACCCCCACCAGCCCTTCGTAGGCCTGTCGGCCTTCGCCCACAAGGCCGGCATTCACACCAGTGCCATCGCTCGCGCCCCCAGCGCGTACTCCCATGTCCGCCCCGAGACGGTCGGCAACACGACCCGTTTTGTCGTCTCGGAGATGTCGGGCCGGTCCTCGGTGGCGCTGAAGGCTGAGCAACTGGGGATCGAGATGCGAGACGACGAGGTGGCCTACGTGGTCGACAGGCTGAAGGAGCTCGAGTACGCCGGCTACCACTTCGAGGTCGCCGACGGCTCTCTCGAGCTGCTGATGAGGGCGGCGACCGGTTGGAAGCAAAGCTATTTCCGCCTCGAGTCCAACCGGGTGGTGACCGACCTGAGGGAGGACGGCACCTTCCTGACCGAGGCGCGCATCAAGGTGTTCGTGGGCGACGAGCGCATCATGGAGGTGGCCGAAGGCAACGGGCCCGTGCATGCGCTGGACGCCGCCCTGCGCAAGGCCCTGAGCCCTCGCCACCCCGAACTGGCCAGGATCCACCTCACCGATTACAAGGTAAGAGTCCTCGATTCGTCCACGGGCACGGCCGCGGTGACCCGGGTGCTCATCGACTCGACGGACGGCGAGCGCTCGTGGACCACCATCGGCGTTTCGGAGAACGTGATCGAAGCCTCCTGGGAAGCACTTTCTGACTCCATCGTTTTCGGGCTGCTGCACACCGGGGCCACCGAGCACGAGGCGGTCGAGCGCGCCGGAGAGCCGGATAAGCGGGCCGGATAAGCGGGCCGGATAAGCGGGCCGGGCGGTCGTCCGGCGCACGGCACATGGCGCGAGGGCGCAGTTCCGCAATAGGTTGGGCGAATGGCTCAACCGGACTACGTCCCGCTCGTGACCAGTGACAGGGTGAGGCCCTCCAGCCGCCTGTCCACGCCCGGCCACTGGTGCCAGGACCGGCCGGCGGAGATCGTCTCCCTCCGCCAACCCGTAGGTGCCAAGCTGGGCGCCACCGGTCCCGACCTGGGCTTCGGGTTGAAGCTGGCCAAGATGGTGGCCCAACGTGGCGTCCTCGCCGAGGGCGAGGACATCGCCGACGCCATCGCCGGCTGTTTTGCCGCCGGCACCCGCCGTTCGTCGACGTTCCACCGTTCGCCCGTGATCTACGACATGGAATGGGCGTTTGCTTTGTGGGGCTTCTTCCCGGGGGCTCCCGCAGACCTTTTCGCTTACCGCCGGCCCCTTTTCGCCGGTGCCCACCACGATTACTACCGGCAGCGGGCCATTGCCGACGCCGTTTCCGAGGAGGCCCTGAAGCTGACGCCGGCGGAGGTCCAGGCCGGGCTCAAAGACTGGCGGAAGCTGCTCGCAGCTCCCTGAGCGCGCCTCTCACCTCGCTAGGAGGGCGTCGATGGCCGCGGCCAGGGCGTCGAGGTCGGCTGGCCCGGCCACGTTGGCTCGAGCGGTGGCGGGCAATGTCCGGCGCACCATGCCCGACAGCTCCGTCCCCGGTCCCAGCTCCACGAACAGCGTGGTGCCCAGGGCGGCCAGGGCGTCGAGGGACTCCCGCCAGCGCACCTGCGAGCAGAGCTGGGCGGACAGCAAACCGGCAAAGCCGTCGGTGTGCGGCCGGGCGTCGACGTTGGCTACCACGGGGCAGCGGGCGCCGGAGAAAGCGGTCCCGCCTATGGCGGTATCGAGCGGCGCCTGAGCGGACCGCATCAGGGGCGAGTGAAAGGCACCACCGACCTGGAGGGCGATCACGCGTTTGGCTCCCCGCCGGAGCGCCGCTTGGCCGGCCTGTTCCGTGCCCGCCTGGGTACCGGCCACGACCACCTGCGCCGGCGTGTTGTCGTTGGCCACCCACGCCCGGTCCGCTTCGTGGCACGCGGCGGCCACCTCGGGCACCCCCAGGCCGAGGACGGCGGCCATCGTCCCGGGGTTGGCGTCGGCCGCCGCCTGCATGGCCTCCCCCCGGGCCCGCACCAGGCGGGCGCCCTCGCTCGCCTCCAGAGCGCCGACCGCCACCAGCGCGCTGTACTCGCCCAGGCTATGGCCGGCGGCGGCAACGAGCGCCTCGGGCCCGAACGCCGCCAACGGCCCCCGTCGCGCCGCGTCGAGGGCCACCAGGCTCAGGGCGTAGGTCGCCAGTTGTGCGTTGCGGGTGGCCCGCAGCGCATCGGCGTCCGCCTCTACGAGCAGGCAGGAGATGTCCCGGCCGGTGGCCTCGCTCAGTTGGTCCACGACGGCCCAGGAGGGGTGCTCCTGCCAAGGTGCCCCCATCCCGGGGCGTTGCGAGCCCTGGCCGGGGAAGATCAGTGCCAACACGAGTCACGTATGCTATTCCCTTGAGCAGCGGTCCCTTGAGCACCGGTCCCTTGAGCACCGGGCAGGGCCCATGAACGCTGGGCCTGCGTGTGACGCCTTCGGGGTGTACGTCCACGTACCCTTCTGTCGCCGCCGGTGCGACTACTGCGCCTTTGCCACCTGGTCCGACCGCTCCGCGTTATGGCCGCGCTACGTCGCCGCCTGCGTGGCCGATGCCCGCCGGCTCGGGCGTTCCGGGCGGGGGCCGGCGACGTCGGTGTTCTTCGGGGGCGGGACGCCGTCATTACTGCCGGCCGACGCGCTCATAGCCATGCTGGAAGCCGTGCGGGAGGGCATCGGCCTGACCGCGGGTGCAGAAGTGACGGTGGAGTGCAACCCCGAGACGGTCTCGGCCGCCAAACTGGCCGCCCTGCGGTCCGGCGGGGTGACGAGGCTGTCTTTCGGTGCTCAGTCGATGGTCCCGCACGTTCTCGCCTCGCTCGGCCGCCAGCACGACCCAGGGTCGGTTGTCGGCGCCGCCCGGCTGGCCGGTGAGGAGGGCTTCGCCGGCGCCTACAGCGTCGACCTGATCTTCGGGGCCGCCGCCGAGACCCTGGCCGACTGGCGCGCCTCTCTGGAGGGCGTGCTCGCCCTTGACCCGGCGCCGGCCCACGTGAGCGCGTACGCCCTGACCGTCGAACCCGGCACCCCGCTGGCCGCCGAGCCGGCCCGCTACCCCGACGACGACGACCAGGCCGACAAGTACGTCCTGGCTGAGCAGGTGCTAGGCGACGCCGGCCTGCGGTGGTACGAGATCTCCAACTGGGCCCTTCCCGGGGCGCAGTGTGCTCACAACCTGCTCTACTGGGCGCAGGGGGAGTACCTGGGCCTCGGTTGTGCTGCCCATTCGCACCTCGTGGCCTCCGACGGGAGCGCCCGGCGATGGTGGAACGTGCGTACCCCGGAGCGCTACTGCGGCCTGGTCGAGGCGCAAGCCGATGTTGAGGCGGCGGGCGAGACCTTGGCGCCCGGCCAACGAGCGGCCGAGGCGCTGGTCCTGGGCCTGAGGACGGCGGGCGGCGTCCCGGCCGAGGTCGTACCGGAGGAGCTTTACGAATGCGGGCTGGTCGCCCCGGGCCCGGGCCAGCACGGCGCCGGCCGAGCCGTGCTGACGGTGCGGGGCCGGCTGCTGGCCAACGAAGTAGCGCTCAGGCTGCGCCCCCCGGACGAGGCCGGAAGGGCGGGCCGGCCCGCCCGGGGGGAAGATATTGTTTGCCGGCAGGGAGGCTGAGGTTTGGCAGACGAGGCGGCGAAGGCGGAGGGCGCGGGGCCGCCCGGCGAAGTCGAAGAGC
This sequence comes from Acidimicrobiales bacterium, assembly GCA_049522375.1. GTDB lineage: Bacteria > Actinomycetota > Acidimicrobiia > Acidimicrobiales > Palsa-688 > Fen-671. Next base: position 4,186 of record JBEKNX010000319.1, read on the forward strand.
TGCCCACCATGCCGCCGGCACCTCGCCGGGACAAGGCCGCGCTGCGCTGGGCCCCACCCGCTGCGGTGCCGCCCCCGGGCCGGGAGGCGGCCCGCCACCCGCGGCCCGCCCCACCCGCGGCACCCGCTGCGCCCGCGCCTGTGCTCCCCGCGCCTGTGCTCCCCGCGCCTGTGCTCCCCGCGCCCGTCCGTGAGGGACCGACCGCTCCTGTCCTGGTCCCTCCCCGCCTCCCCGGCCGCCCGGCGCCGGCTCCGCCCGGCCCGTCCGGCCAGGACGGAGACGAGGACGCGGGAGGCGCCGGAGGTGGCGGCGGGCGGCACCGGCGACTGGTGGCCTTGCTCGTGCTGGTGGGTGCCCTGGCCGGGCTGGCCGCGGTGGCCGTGGCCGTTGTCTGGCGCGCCAGTGAGGCCAGCGTCTCCAGGCCGACGACGCCCGGGGCGTCTTCCTCGAAGCCTTCACCCGAGGAGCTGTTCGAGAGCTTGCTGGGCACCAGCGCGACCGCTCACAGCCTGGTGCAAGCGGCTGTCGACGGTGCCTGCCGGACGGCGACGCCGCAAAGCGAGGCCCGGGCCCGCCTGCTGGCACAGATCGGCCAGGCCGATGCTCTCCACGTTCAGCTCCTCCAGGGGGCGCGGGAGGACCAGGCGGCGCTGTCGACCATGCCGTCCGGCCGGGCGCTGTCCGCCGATCTCGTGCAGGCCACCGACGCGTCCGTCCAGGCCGACGCCGGCTACCGTGCCTGGCTGGAGGACCTGCAGGCGACGGGCTGCTACAGCGCGCCCACCAACGACGTCCACTACCGGGCGGCCACCGCCGCGTCCCTCGTCGCCGGGCAGGCCGAGGAGGAGCTGGCGGCGGGCTGGGCTGGCATAGCCTCCCGGTCCCACCTCCGTTCGTGGAAGGCGCCAGATCTTTTACCGGCCGACCTTCGACCGGGAGAGCTTCGCAACGAACGGGCGCAACGAAGGGGAAAATTTGCCGCGGGTACCTTAGCCGTCCGCATGTAAGGGTAAGTTCCTTTCGTGGCAACTGAGCCCATCGAGTGGATAAGCACTCCCGAAGCTTGCGCCCGGCTGGGGGTGACCCTACGGACCCTGTACCGGTTCATAGACGAGGGACAGCTTCCCGCCTACAAGATGGGGCGGGTGATCCGCCTGCAGGCGCACGAGCTCGACGCCTTCATCGAAAGGGCGAGGATCGTCCCCGGCACCCTGGAGCACCTCTACCCGGACCCCAGGGGTGCGCCCGGCGAGCCCGCCCGATGAGCCCAGGCGGCCGGTGCTGAGGTGCCTCCACCTGCATTTCCACTTGCCGGGCAGGCGAACCCCGGGCTGGCCACCCGGGTGAGGCTACATTGAAGAGACACAAGTGCCCGTAACCGTCACCGTCCCCAATCACCTCAGGGCCGGTCTGGTCGGCCCGCTCAACGAGAACTTGCGTTCCGTGGAGGAGGCCT
>JBEKNX010000320.1:0-5595 GCA_049522375.1 Acidimicrobiales bacterium
GCCCGGCCACCGTAAGCAGCACTGGGGCCAGTTTGCTATTGGGCCCGGCGCTCCCTCTGGTGTTCGCATCACTGGCTCAAATGGTTGTGATCCTGGTAGGTGACTTCGACCTCGGGATCGGCTACGCCATAGGGCTTGTCAATGTCTTTAGCGCCACGGCATTAGCGACGAATACATGGTTGGGCGCCGTGTTGCTGATTGCCATGGTCCTCGCCTATGTGGCTATGGGAGCGATCGTCCAGTTCTTCCAAGTCCCTGCGATCGTCGTCACGCTCGGCGCTTCCTTCATCTGGCTCGGTATAGGTCTGACAGTGCAACCCACGCCTGGAGGCAATGTACCTTCGTGGCTGGAGACGGCGACCAACGCCACGTGGCCTGTGATCCCTGAGCCCGTCTACATTATGGTGGCCGGGGCGCTGGTCGCTTGGTGGTTAATGAGCCGCTGGCGTTACGGCATAGTGCTGAGGGGATTAGGCAACAACCGTGCTGCGCTGGAGAACAGTGGCTGGTCTCCGCTCGTCACCAGGTTGTGTGCATACGCCCTGGCTGGGGCGTTTGTGGACATAGCCGGCCTACTGACAACAAGCGTGACGACCTCGGCGGACATCAACGCCAGCGCGACGCTTACGCTCATTACCTTTGCCGTGGTGGTCGTGGGCGGTTGTCGGTTCCAAGGTGGCATCGTGGTCCCGGCCGGCGTCGTGTCAGCCGCTGTTGCCTTCTCGCTCCTGGCATCGGTCTTGTCTTTCATGAACGTAACTGCCGCTTGGAACACAGCAGTCGAGGGCTTCGTCCTCGTTGGCGCGGTGGGCGCGAGGTGGCTTGTCGAAGGGATCCGACGGTTTATGCGGGGCCGTGCAGAATGAAGACAGAAAGCGTAATCAAGAACGAGAGCCGTTTTAAACGCGGCGACATGTCCAGGATGAGGTGGGTGCTCCCCCTGGTGGCCGCATTGCTGTTGTGGATGGTGGCCAGCGGTATATCGGGAAGCATAAGCTTCAACCTCCTGCTCGACAACATCACAATCGCCTCATTCGTCTCGCTGGTCGCTGTCGGCCAAATGCTCGTCGTCGCGGCCGGTGAAGGCTCTTTTGACTTGTCAATTCCCTATGTCATGACCGTTGCCGCCTACATTTCTGGAAAGACCAGCGGCGGCACCGATTCGCACCTCCTGCTGGCCATCATCGCGGGCCTCCTCGTGGGCATCGTCGCTGGAGCCTTCAACGGGGGCCTGATCGTGGGGCCAGGGCTGCCACCGATCGTTGCGACGCTGGCTACTGGGTACATCGCGTACACGATCGTCCTGCTTATGGGGAACGGCTCACAGGTGATCGTGGCGCCTGGCCTCATCAGTTTTGGGCAACATAGCTGGCACGGGCTGACACTCGTGGTGCTGGCAGCCGTCATAGTAATGGCGGCGGTGGCCTTGTTACGCGGTCAGACCCGCTATGGCATCTACCTGCACGCGCTGGGCCAGAGCCGGCCAGCTGCTTTGCTGGCCGGCATACCGGTAAAGCGGACGGTCGTCCTCACATTTGCTCTGTCTGGGTTGCTCGCCGCCATCTCCGGGATCCTGCTGTCAGGTTACGCAGGCGGCGCCTTTGCAGATATGGGGGACACCTACCTGATCGCCTCCGTCGCGGCCATCGTCGTCGGTGGTACGAGAGTTAGCGGCGGTGAGTCTGCGGTAGGTGCCACCGTGTTCGGAGCGATGACGATCGCACTTCTCACTGCAGTGCTCGAGCTGTCGGGAGCCGCGATCGGCGTCCAGCAAATGGTCCAAGGCGCGGTGATCATCGTAGTCGTCGTGCTGGTTATGCGAAGCCGACGGTAACGGGATGGACAGGCCATGGCCGTCGGGGAGCCGAACTTCAGGGGGAGGTGATGGGACGCAGGGGACGCTCAAGGGAAGGGCTTTTACGCGTAAACCTTGAACGTAAATGCGCAACATAGAATGCCTTGCTGCCTATGCAGCACGGTGTTTATCGAATTCCAGATAGGAGGAACATAATGTCGGACAAGAGACACGGGTGGCTGAGAAGGTACCGGCTGGTTTTGAGCGCGTGTGCGATTACTGCTGTCACGTTCGCGCCCATGACAGTTTCGGCGACGTCAGCGTCAGCAGGTTCAAAGATCACCATTGCGTTCGCGCAGGGTTATTGCGGCAATACGTGGCGAGCGGCGATGAACTCGGCGTTCCTTACCGAGGCGAAGTTGCTAGAGCAGGAAGGGCAAATAGCAAGCTACAAGTACGTCTGCGCCAACGACTCGGTGTCGACGCAGGAGTCTCAGATTGCGACGCTTATCATCGACCACCCGAGTATCATAATTATCGACCCCAACTCGACGACAGCGTTGAACGGAATCATAGCCAAGGCCCATGCAGCGGGTATCCCAGTGCTCGATACTGAGTCCGGCCCGGTCACAAGCACGATCCCGTATGAGCTGAACGAGGACAACTGGGGTAATATGTTCATTGCCGGACAGTACATTGCCCAGCGGTTGCACGGTGTTGGGAACGTCCTTGAGGACCGTGGCCTGCCTGGGCTGACCAATGAAACGGTCTTCCATTACGGGCTTCTCGCTGCGCTGAAGCCGTACCCCAAGATCCACGTGGTTGCCAGCGTCTATGGAGCATGGGACGACGCCACGACGGAAACGAAAATCGCGGGGATCATCAGTGGTCTTCCCAAGATCGCTGCGGTGGCGTCGCAGGGCGGCGTGTACGGGGCACTGGAGGCCTTCAAGGCCGCCGGAAGGCCGGTCCCCCTGGTGACCGGTGACAACCGTGGCACGTTCCTGCATTGGTGGGCAGCCCAGTACAAGGCAACTGGGTATAAAACTGAGTCCATTGAGGTGAACCCGGGCGTTGGGGCGGCCGCCGCGTGGGTCGCCGCTCAGATTGCCGAGGGCAAGACGGTCCCCAAGACGATGGTTATGCCCGTGCTCATCGTCACGCAGTCGACTTTGTCGCAGTACGCAAACACGCCGCTGACCACTACGGCCGCTCAGGTATACCCGGCTTCCTGGTACCAGCAGCATTTGCTGGAAGCGAAGTTCACCAATAACGGGCAGGGTCCCGGCTGCACGGGGTCCAATAGTGCTACGTCACCGGCTGGCTGCCAATAGGCTCCGCAGGCGAGAACCAGTAAGAACGCGTTAGGCGCGTAGCACAAGCCAAGGCACCAGTTACGAAGCAACCACAGGCGAGCCGAGCAGGGCTTTCCCGGGCCATCGCAGACGTTCTGTCGCAGCGGCCAGGTCTCCTGCTCGGCAGCTTGGGGGCAAGCCATATTTGTGCAAGTAGTGAACTTACGGAGGAGGGTAGTGTGCCGTTCATCAACGTGAAGTTGCTTGAAGGCGTCTTTACTGAGGGTCAAAAGCGCGATATTGTAAAGAAGATGACGGACACGATGGTCGATGTGGCTGGCGAAGCGTTACGGCCGGCCATTTCGGTCGTGGTCGAAGAGGTCAAGAGCGGTTACTGGGGTGTCGGTGGCGAAGTGGTCACCACCGAGGATGCGGTGCGCAATAACACGAAACGGGGCACGGAGCAAATGACCTCGTCCCGCGCCGGTACCGGGTTGTGAGATGGCACTGACGGCGGAGCTTGCGCAGGCACCGGTGAGTTGAGTGCTCCGCGCTTGCCGGCAATGCGTGAGGCAGGCCACTAGGGACAGTTTTCGCAAGGTAGACAGGGACCACATGAGGAGGAACGACGATGTCGGACTTGGTGGAAAAGACTGACGGTCGCGGCATCCTCTCCGGGGCGTACCTCGGCGAAGACCGCGACATATCACGCGACGATTGGCTCCGGGAAGTCTTTCCGGAATGGGGCAGCTTCCTCAACAAGGAGATCAACTGCTTTAGCGTCCGGCCCGGGAGCGTGGCCCTGTGGTGGTTCGGCGGTCCGTCGTTCGCAATGAAGACGTCTGGCGGCGAGGTGTTCCTCATCGACAATTACGCCGGGCCGTCTATATATACCACGTACGACAACTGCGGTGTGTGCCGGACGAGCGTAGCACCTTCTCTCAACTGGCTGAGGCTCGGACCGCAGGTCGTCGACCCATGGGCGTTCGCCCGGGTCGACGCTGCGTTTTCTACTCATCAGCACCAGGACCACTGCGACATCTATACGGTCAAGGCAGCGATCGAGACTACGGAGTGCGTTTTTGTGGGCCCGGCGGCAGCCGTCGAGAAGTTCAGGAAGTTCCGTGTCCCAAAGGGGAGAGTGCAACTGGTGGCACCAGGCTCTTCTCTGACGTTTGGGACGACCAAGGTCGAGTGCCTCATGAACTACGACAGCATGGCTGCCATAACGGGCGTCGACAGCCCGCACGAGAGGCGACGGTTCGAGGAGGTGGCGGTAAGCTACCTGTTCAAAACGGACGGCGGGAGCATCCTGTTCCTGGCGGACACGTTGTACAACAACGCTTATGTCAACATCGGCGCCAACCATAAAGTGGACGTAGCCTGCATGAACATGGGCCATGCAGCCCCGGGGGCTACCGACAAGATGAGCCCGTACGACGCTATGCGAGTGGCGCAAGCTGTCCGGGCGAAGGTTATCTTGCCGATGCATTATGACAACTGGGCGAACTCGCAGGAGGATCCAGGGGTATTGGAGTGGCTCGTCCAGCGAGAGTCACCGAGTCTGAAAACCGTAATCTTACAGCCGGGAGCGCGGTTCGTGTACCCGGATGACCAGGACGTCGGGCGCTACCGTTACCCGGACTACGCCGAAATGTACCGGCCGGAAATGTCCTGGGAGTACGGGGGCCCGTCACGGTGACGCCCCGAGGTGCGAAATCTATCTATCTATATAGCCATTAGGGCGGTCTAGGGCCACACTAAGCAGGACGGAGGGTATATGAATGTGAAGTTGAGAGGGATCGTCATCCCGGTCGCGACCCCGTTCGACGAAGGCGGGCGTCTTAGCACGGCAATGCTGGAGAAGAACTTTGCTCGGTGGGGCGCCACGCGCGTGTGCGGGTACATGTGCCTCGGCAGCAACGGCGAGTTCCGGTCGCTTTCGGACGACGAGTCTCTCTGTGTCGTAGAGCGGGCTATCGGTCTGAAACAGGGCAAGACTCTTATTGTGGGGGTCGGCCGGGAATCGCTGTACCTCACCCTCACCTTCCTGGACAAGGTCACGGCGCTCGGCCAGGGCGTCGACTACATTTCCGTCCTCACGCCCCATTACTTTGCCAAGTTGATGGACGACAGTGCTTTGGTCGGCTACTACACGGCTGTCGCCGACCACAGCCCGGTACCGGTACTCATTTATGTTGCGCCCGGGTTTGCTAACTCCGTGGTTGTTTCGCCCCAGGCTCTGCGGGCGCTAGCAGGGCATCCCAACGTCCTTGGTGTTAAAGATACGAGCCCGGCGATGATGGTCGACTACATGCTGAGCGTCGTGGGCCGCGACGACTTCAGCGTCCTGGCAGGCTCGCTGAACATGCTGCTTACTTGTCTCACGCTAGGAGGCTCAGGCGGCGTCGTGTCCGCGGCAAACTATTTTCCCGCACAGTGTGCCGAGATAACGGACCTATATTTTTCCGGGCAACAGCATGAGGCTGTTGAGCACTATGTCCG
>JBEKNX010000321.1:0-5569 GCA_049522375.1 Acidimicrobiales bacterium
CTTGTGTTCCTCGTCGGTCTCGTCGTCGACCATCTTGCCGGCCAGCGGCAACACGTTGAAGGCGATGGGACCGGGGAACACCTGGGACGGTGGGTAACTGACGGCGGCGCCGTCAAAGGTCAGTGCGGCCGCCTTTTCCCCGACGGCCTGGATCTGTTGGGCGAGCTCGTCCACGCCCTTGCGGCCTGCGCCCGAAGTCGCCTGGTAGGTCGAGACGACGAGCTTGGTCAGCCTGGCCTCGTCGTGCAACGGCTTGAGGACGGGCATACAGACCATGGTGGTGCAGTTGGGGTTGGCGACTATCCCTTTGCCGATATGCGCCAAGTCGTCGTCATTGACCTCAGGGACGACCAGGGGGACGTCCGGGTCCATCCGCCACGCCCGGGAGTTGTCGATCACCGTCGCCCCCGCCCCCGCCACCACGGGCGCCCATTGCCCGGAGGCCGCCGCACCCATGCTGAACAGCGCTATGTCGATGCCACTGTGATCAGCCCGGGCCACATCCTCGACCTCGACACCGTCGAGGACCTGGCCGGCCGAACGCTCCGAAGCGAAAAACCTCAGCCGCCGCGCCGGGAACCGGCGCTCCTGCAGGACCTGGCGCATGACCCCACCCACCTGGCCGGTGGCGCCGTAGACACCCACTGTCAGAGCCATCAGAGGTCCTCCCCGCCTTCTAGCCCAAAAGCCTTGTGCAACGCCACAACTGAGCGGTCGGCCTTGTCCGCCCGCACCACGCAGGTCAGCCGTATGGCCGAGGTCGAGATCATTTCGATGTTTATGCCTTCCGCGGCGAGAACTTCGAACATGGTGGCCGACACCCCGGGATGGGTCCTCATCCCCGCTCCCACTATCGACACGGTGGCGATGTCCGGGTCGGCGTGAATACTGCTGGCACCGATCTCCTGCTGCAACCCGGCGACTATCTCCCGGGCCGTGCTCAGGTCGTCGTGGGGCACGGTGAAGGATATGTCGGTGGTGCCACGCACCGAGACGTTCTGCTCGATCATGTCCACGTTGACCAGCCGGTCCGCCAGCGCCCGGAACAGCCGGGCGGCGACCCCGGGCCGGTCGGGTACCCCGCCGACGGTGAGCTTGGCCTCGGACTGGTCAGACACGACGGCCGAGATGATCGCCTGCTCCATAGCACTGCCTTCCTGTTCGATCCAGGTACCGGGTTCCCAGGTGAAGCTCGACCGTACGTGCAGGCGCACTCCGTGCGTGCGGGCGAACTCCACCGACCGCATCGCCGGCTTGGGACAACCGGCGGCGTTCATTTCCAACATCTCCTCGTAACTGACCTTGGCCAGCCGCCGCGCCCCCGGCACCACCCTGGGGTCGGCACTGAAAACGCCTGGCACATCCGTGTACAGCTCGCAGGCATCGGCGTCCAGAGCCTTGGCCAGGGCCACGGCGGTGGTGTCGGAGCCTCCCCGGCCCAGGAACGTGACCTCCCGGTCCACGGACACTCCCTGCGCGCCGCCGACGACGGGGATGCGGCCGGCCTGCAGGGCGGTCCTGAGACGGTCCGGGCGCATCTCGACGATCTTGGCCTTGGTGTGCTCGGCGTTGGTCACGATCCCGGCCTGGCTGCCGGTGAAGCTGTCGGCGGGGACGCCGAGGTCGTGGAGGGCCATGCACAAAAGCGCCATCGCCTTGCGCTCGCCCGCCGTGATCAACATGTCCATTTCCCGCCCCGGCAGCGTCCGGGACACCTTGGCGGCCACATCGATCAGGTCGTCGGTGTCGTGGCCCATGGCGGATACCACGACGACCCGCCCCTCACCGCGCCGGTAGGCGCGAGCCACGTAGTCGGCGACGCTACGCATTCTCTCCGCGTCGGCTACGGAGGAGCCTCCGAACTTCTGGACCAGCATGGCCACGGCCCCTCAGGCTACCAGGTACCCCCCCAAGGGGCGCCCGAGCAGGCTGAACAGCAACGTTGCCCTCAATTCGACTACGCTGCGGCGCCGTGCCGTCAGATAAACGCATGCAGCAGCGAGCCAACAGGCATCGCATGGAACAGCTCCGCAGGCAACAGTTGCAGAGGCGTCGCCGGCAACGCTTCTTCGTCGGCGGCGGGACCGCCGCCGTCGTGATAATCGTGGTCGCCGTGCTCGCCGCCGTCCTGTCGAGCGGGTCAAAACCGAAGACCGCCGCGCCTACGACGACCCTCGCCAGCACGACCTCCACCACCGCCGCACCTACCCCGACGACGGCGCCGCCCGTGTCGGTGCCCCTGGTCAATGCGCCGGCTAAGGTGGGTTGCCCCAAGCTCAACGGGTCCTCGCCTCACTACACTCACTTCGCCGCCGCCCCGCCCACGTGCGTAGACACGACCAAGCAGTACACAGCGAAGATCGTCACCGACATCGGGACTATGACCGTCAAGCTGGTGGCCGCCCAGGACCCGGCCTCGGTCAACAACTTCGTCTTCTTGGCCGGTTACCATTTCTTTGACGGGACCGCTTTCCACCGCGTGTGCACCGGCTTCGTCGACCAGGGAGGGGACCCGACCGGGACGGGGACGGGCGGGCCGGGCTACTCGTTCAACGGGGGGGCCCCCAAGAGCTCCAACGTCTATACCGACGGGGCCTTGGCCATGGCCAACTCCACCGGCCCCAGCAGCGACGGCAGCCAGTTCTTCATCGTGGTAGGCAACACCGGGCCCAGCAGCCTGACGCCCAACTACAGCTACTTCGGCAATGTGACCGCGGGCCTCAGCGTCGTCAACGCCATCAATAAGGACGGCACTTCGGCGGCCGCGACGAACGGCTCCTGCCCGCCCCGGGCCGTGCACAAGATCATCAAGGTGACCATCACCGAGTCCTAGAGCCAGGGCGTAGCCCCGGGTCGGGCTACGCTCCCACCGACAAAGGTGTGCCGGGAAGTCTGGTCGGCGATCGGGGAACCGCGACGATGACCGACTTCACCCCTGAGGCCAGCCGCTACCGGCCAAAGAGAAAGCTGCCCAGTTGGCGCTGGGAGGCCCTGAGGACGACCTTCTGGCTGGCGCCCACGGTCATGGTCCTCCTCGCCGGCTTGCTCTTCCTGGTGACCATCGAGATCGATTGGGCCGCCTACCACCAGCACCTCCATCTCCCCTTCTGGATCGAGTCCGGGAGCGCGGATGCTGCCCGCCAGGTGCTCATCGCCATCGCCGCCGCGGTCATAACCGTCGTCGGTGTGGTGTTCTCCATCACCATCCTGGCCCTGACACTGGCGTCGCAGCAGTTCGGTCCCCGGATGATGCGCAATTTCGTCCGCGACGTCGGCAACCAGTTCACATTGGGCACCTTCGTGGCCACTTTCGTCTACTCGGTGCTGGCGCTGGTCTCGATCACCAGCGTCCCCCACCGAGCGGACTTCGTGCCCCATCTTTCGGTCTCCACGTCCGAGGCCCTGCTGCTGGTGGACCTCGCCGTCCTCATCTACTTCATTCATCACATCGCCAAGTCGATCCAACTGCCCGAAGTGATCGCCGGCATAGCCCGGGACCTTATGGGGGCTATCGATGCCGAGTTCCCCGACGCTGTCGCCACTGAGCTCCCCCCGACCGGCGCCACGGAGCTATCGGCGACCGGTGCCGCGGCCACCGCGCCGCGGCCGAGTGGGAACGACAAGCCTGTGAGCGAGCTGACCCGGGTGCTGGACGACCGGGGAGCCACCGTCACCGCCGGCACCAGCGGCTATCTGCAGTTCGTCGGGTACGCGCAGCTGGTCGCCATCGCGTCACGTCTGGACGCGGTCATCCGGCTCAACCACCGGCCGGGTCACTTCGTCGTGTCCGGGAGCCCGCTGGCCACGGTCTGGCCCCGGGGGGCGGCGGAGCAGGTCAGGCTGGCATTGTCCGAGGCGCATGTGACCGGACCGCACCGGACGCTGATGCAGGACCCGGTCTTCGCCATCGACCAGCTGGTGGAGATCGCCATCAGGGCCCTGTCCCCGGCGGTCAACGACACCTTCACCGCCCTCACCTGCATCGACTGGCTCTCTGCGGGGCTCAGCAGGCTTTCCGGGCGGGCCCTGGTGGAGGCCGTGTACCGGGACGAGTTCGGCCGCGTCCGGCTCATCGCCTCCTACCCGTCGTACGCCCACATGGTCAATCGCGCCGTTGACAAGATCCGCCAGGCGGCGCGGGGGATGCCCGCGGTCATCATCCGCCTGCTCGACGCCCTGACGGTGGTCGCCGAGCAGACTACGTCGGCCGATCAGCGGCGCGTCTTGCTCCGCCAGGGCGACATGGTCCTCCGATCGGCCGGGGAGCCGGTGCCCGACGCCAACGACCTGGCAGACATACGCGCCCGCTACGAGCGGTTGCTGGCCCAGTGCCAGGAGCAGCAGTAGGGGCCCGTCGCTCGGCCGGCCGCCGCCGGCGGGCCGTCCCGCCGCGGGGAGGGGGACCGGTGACTAAGACTAAGAGGCCGGGGCGGTAGGGGGCGAAGCTGCACCAGACCGGGCGGGCGCATCCCCGAGGGCGTCCAAGCCGACCACCTGCCCGTCGAGCCAGATGGTCACCTTACCCTCGCCGGCGATGCGCCAACGGCCGTCCGAGCCTCGCAGCAGGGCCGTGCGCTCGTCTATGGCCGCGATGCGCAGGCCCCCAGTGGCCAGCTTCACGGTGCGGTGCGTCTTTTCCTCCGACCAGCTCCCGGCGTGGGGTAGCACGGCAAGCTGGGACAGTAGACCGAGCCCGAGCGTGAGCGCTCCGCCCCGGGGGTCGACCATGGCCTCGCCGAGCACCATTGCCCCCGCAGACGACCCGGCCACCACGGCCCCGTCGGTCCAGGCCTCGACCAGAGCGTCCCACACCGCCGAGGCCTTGAGGACCGACCGCAGGTGCAGGACCGAGCCGTCGGCTAGGTAGACGAACTTGGCCGCTCGCACCGTCCCGGCATTGGCGCGGTCCTCGGCATCGGCGCGACGAAGGACCATGCACGGCTTGACCGACGTCCCCAGGGACAGGAAGTAATCGGCCGCGGTCTGGACCGCCCGCTCGGGGTGCCAGTAGGCCGCCGCCGTCGGGAGCACCAGGACCTCTCGGCCACCGGCCGCCTCGAGTAACGCAGAATCGAAGACCTCGCACCCGGCCGACCACTCCGAACCCCCCACGAGGGCCAGTTCGCCCGGGAGCGCCCGGGGCCTGGACGGGGCCCCCACCTCCGGACTTTGCTCGGGGCCCCCCGACGCCATGCCGGACGAGGAGGGTCGTGGGTCGTAAGTCATCCGCGGGGCCAGTATTGCACGAGCGGGCATGGCCGGGCGGTGCGGCACCACCGGGCGGAACTGCGCCCGGCGGTGCCCATGACTGCCCGAGTGGTCGGAGCCGGCATCGATCCGGCGACCTCGCACTTTTCAGGCGCGCGCTCTACCGACTGAGCTATCCGACCGCGGACCTGACGGGATTTGAACCCGCGGCCTCCGGCTTGACAGGCCGGCGTGCACTCCAAGCTGCACCACAGGTCCCAGTTGTACTGGTGCACCGCCTTGTCCAACTTAGGCCTGACGGTGCGAGACAGTATAGAACGTGCCGACTAGTGCCGCTGAAGCCGGGGCCCTGGGACCGGCA
>JBEKNX010000322.1:0-5566 GCA_049522375.1 Acidimicrobiales bacterium
GCGTGTGCCTGGTCAGGTGGTGCGCCCATCCGAAAAATGGCTTGGTTTGTACCTGCCCGCAGCTCACCGGGTAGTACCAGGAAGCCAGCGACTGCTTGAAGGTTTCATCGCCCACGCCCAGGTCCAGCAGCCTTACCCCTTGACTGGCGGCGCCCTCGGCCATGAACAGGAACAGTTGCGTCCCCGGTGAGTACTGGCCGAGGTCGGGGTCGTAAGCGGGGAACCACAGGGACAACCTGGAGGCCGTCCGTATGCCCATATGGGCGGCCACCAAGCGGCCGCCGGCCGTCAAAGTGGACAGGCTGCCCCGGCAGTTGGGGTCGTCGGAGCGTGCCAGCGCTTTCACCACGCCGGCCACCCAGGGGCGGGAAAACCGGTCGAAGCGCCCTTGGCGCTGGTATTGCGCGGCCTTCCAGTTGATCAGCGCGGCCAGTGCGTCACGGTCTGACGACTCGAAGACAAATTCCAGTTTTCCTTGTTCCCGCTCCAACTTGCGGCGCTTTTGCATGGTCGAACGCATGAGGCGGTGGCCAGCGCGGTCGTCTTGTTGCATGTACGCCTCGTAGCCCCCGCTCACGTCCATCACCGAGGCATTGGTGTTGTAATAAGCGTACGGGGAGAAAACATCGAGGTTGTCGACCAGGTGGTCGAAGTCCCAGACGGAGATGCCCGCCGAGCGCAGGAGGGCGACCGGGTCGAAGCTGAAGCCGGGACCACAGATGACGGCGTGGGCGTCGGAGATCCCCAGGGCCAAGGCCCGGGCCACCCCGAGGGGCCGCAATTGATAGGCCAGGTAGGCCACCGGCTCGCCCTGTTGGCGCAGGATGGCGACCCGGGTATCGGAGCGGAACCGACCTACGGTACAGGCAAAGCGCGCTGATAGGAAGGCGCTGTCCAGAGCCGGGTTCGACGACTGCAGACGCTCCCAGGTGGCGAGCTCGGCGTCCGAAAGCTCTTCGGGCCTGCGGACCGAGACGTCAATAAGTTTGGTTCGGGGCATAGACCAGGCGGGCACCCGACCAGTCGCTCGGCGGCATGATCGGGAAACGACTTTTGTCCCTCTATGATAATTCAGGCGGCAGCCCGCTCAGTCCTGGAGGACGCGCTTGCCTGTGTTATCTCGTCTCGGCCCGCGCTACTGGCAGGCCCGGTTTAGGAGATGGCCCAAACGCGCCTCTGGTTCGGAAGGTTACTCCCTGCTGGTCCCCGTTCCCGGCGACCTACCTGTGTTCCTGCGCCTGGCCCTCGCCGTTTGCCGCCACCAGGATCCGGCATCCAGGCTCGAAACCATCGTCGTGCCCGACCGGGTCACCCCTCTCATGAAAGACATCGTGGACCAAGCGCGACGCGACTGGCCCGGCGAGCTCGTCCTGCAAGCGCTGCCGGTCCCCGAACGGTGGGTGTTGCCCCGTATGGGCAACCCGGGCCGCAACCACGCTTCGCAGCTGATCGCCGGCGTCTGCCGCTCACGGGCCACGCACATCGTGCTGCACGACGCCGACCTGTTCCTGATGCGCCCAGATCTTCACCGTCGGGAGTTCGAGATGTGCCGGCAGCGCCAGCTGGCGTGCCTGGGCATAAGCCCGCCCTGGGATCCATGGTTTGCCGAGCACGGCCGCCAGCTGGCCGCCACCTGGGAGCTGTGCGCCCAAGTGGAATGGCTGCGTTCGTTCCCGCCCGTCCTGCACATGGCCCATCAAAACGACCTGTTCGGCGAGCAGCACATGTTCGACACCACCTTCTACCCCCAGGCGCTGACCGACCCGGCCCTGATCGCGGTTTCGCCCACCGACGACTTCGTCCATTTCAACTGGGTGATATCCAACTATCGCTTCTTCCTGGCCCCCCATGCGGAGCCGTGGTACGACATCAGGTTCCGCTTGTTCCTCGTGAGGCTCCTGGTCGACCTTTTCGATCAGGAGGGCGCCGGGACCTACCGGTTGCCCAGTCTCGTCGAGTTGGGCCATTGCCTGGGCGCCGAAGGCGGCCCGGTCAGGTTCCCCGAGCGGCCCAAGGGCGATGAGCTCTACCGCAGCTTCCGGGACTTGATGGGCCGGGCTCTCACCGGGCCGTGGGTGGACGATCACCGTCGCCAGTTGGCGGCCGCGGCGCTGGCCCCCTTCGACCGCTTTTACGGCTGTGAAGGCGCCCAACTGTTCCCGGTCGTCGCCGCCGCGACCGGGGAGGGCCAACCCTCTGGAGGCCCGCCCGCAGGAAACTAGCCACCACCTGGTACTCTCGCTCGCCCGCCCAGCCGGCGGGCGATGAGGTCAGTGGGCTCCTACGCTTGGGGTGGGTCGACCGCCTGGAGCTGGGACCAGGGCAGGCTGGTGACCACGCTGTAGTCGGCGTTGCCCTCCCAGCTGGCGGTGATGGGGTCGGTGCCGGTGTTGCCCTCGGCCGCCCAGTCGCTGGGCTGCTCGGCTTGCAGCATCACCGCCCCGGCGTAGTCAGTTACCACCATGCCGTAGGTCTGGATGGCCTTGAACACCATCTGGCCGAACGGCGTCAGGCCTGAGGGCATGGCCAAGCTGGCCGGGAACCGGAACCACTGGCCCTCGGCCGGCTCGCCCGGCGAGCTGTGGGCCTGCGAGTCGCAGTCGCTGCGGTCGGCCGGGTAGACCTGTCCATAGCAACCCGGCAGCTCCACGGCGATGGCGTGGTGGATGGCACCGGAGGCCACGTCGGCCTCGGTGATGGCCGTGGGCAGGTAGGCGATGCCGCTGGCCGAGAGGCCATAGGGGGAGGGGAACACGCCGTCGGTGGTGGCCATGTCGAGCTTGCCCCCCCAGCACGCCGAATAGGTGCCGTTGGAGTTGCGGGTGGCCTGCCACAGCTCCCATTCGGTGCCCGAAGAGGGCTGGTAGATAGCCAGGGGGTTGTCCGAGGAGGAGTTGAGCGAGGTGTACGAGGGGATGGGCAGCTCGGTCCCGGTTTCGGAGGTGAAGCCGTTGCAGCCGCTGGACACGGTCACGAGCGAATCGGACTGGGTGGCCGAGACCCAGTAGATGGGCATCGTGTTGACCCCCACCGTCCCGTAGTTGTCCTTGTAGTCGTTGACGAAGTCGTTGGCGTACTCGGACGAGTTGGGGTCCACGGACCAGCCCTGCACATCGCTGTTGAAGACGCTGTCAGGCATGAGGCTGGCCTGTGGGGTGAGGTCAGTAGCGCTCGAAGAGGGATCGGACGCGCCGGACGAGGTCGTGGTGGTCGGGGCCACGGTCGTGGTCGTTGTGGGCGCCACCGTCGTGGTCGGCGCCACCGTCGTGGTCGGCGCCACCGTGGTTGTGGGCGCCACCGTCGTGGTCGGGGCCACGGTCGTCGTGGTCCGGGCCACAGTCGTCGTGGTCCGGGCCACAGTCGTCGTGGTCGGCGCCACCGTCGTGGGCGGGGCCATCGTGGTCGTGGGTGCCACCGTCGTGGTCGGTGCCACCGTGGTGCTGGGGGAGGCCACCGTGGTGCTGGAGGAGGCCACTGTGGTGCTGGAGGAGGCCACTGTGGTGCTGGAGGAGGCCACTGTGGTGGTCGGGGGGGCCACGGTCGTTGACGGCGCAACGGTCGTTGACGGCGCCACCGTCGTGGTCGGCGCCACCGTGGTCGTAGGCGCCACCGTCGTGGTCGGGGCTGCCGTGGTCGTAGGCGCCACCGTGATCGTAGGAGCCACCATGATCGTGGGTGCCACGGTCGTAGTGGTTGGCGCCACCGTCGTGGTGGTGGTCGGGTCGGCCACGAGCATCGCACCGGCCGGGGGACCGGCTACGTCAGCCACCGGCGTCGTCGTCGCCACCGGCGCCGTCGTCGCCACCGGCGGGGACGCCGTGGTCGTGAGCTGGGGTCGCGCTGTGTTCCGGGTGCGGGACCTGACCGTCTGCGGTGCCATCATGAAATCCGCCACCAGGGCCGGCCCGCGGCCGTACCTGTACAGCCCGCCGTTTATGTCGAGCTCGGTATAGCCGTGGCCGCTGAGGGAGGGGATGATCGCCACCAGGCCGGGCAAGGCCGCGGCCGTCACCTTGCGGGCGTCGCCATAGTTCCTGACGAGCCCCGAAGCCGTGGCTTCCCAGTAGCCGTGACCGTCTGGTGCCGGTGTCAGAGCGACGAAGGAGCCTGCGCCTTGGCCGTGGCCCACCCGGGGCCCGTAGGTGTGGGCGTCGCCGAAGCCGTAAACCCGTCCGGTGCTGCTGAGGAGCCAGTAGCCCTTGCGGTTGGGCGTGGCCACGATCTGGCGGAACGGCCCGGGCCGGCCCGGAGCTTCGCCGTAGAAGATGGCGTCCCCATAGGGGTAGACGTTGCCGGCCGCGTCGAGGAGCAGGTAACCGTGGCCCGTGGCGCTCGAGAGCATCCCCACGGTCGTCGTCAGGGGCATGGGCCCGGCGTAGAGGCGGGCGTTGCCGAACGCCGCCACCCTGCCCTCGGCGTTGAACAGCCAAAAGCCACGGCCCCTGGGGTCAGAGGCGATCCCTTTCACGGTACCGAAGCCCGTCGGGGCGGGGCCGAGCCGCCGTGCCCCGCCGTAGGCGACCACGCCACCTGCGCGGTAGGCGACCCACCCGCTGTCCTGGACAGGGCCGGCCGCGAAACCCGCCGCCCGGCGGACGGCGACCAGGTACTCCGCATTGCTGCGGATGCGTGGGCCCGTAGCCGAAGCCACCATGACGCTGCCGGCATAAGTCATGCTGGCCAACGCCACCGCCACAGCCACGACGCGCGCCCGGTGAACTGGGAGGTTGCAGGCCCTCGACGTTCGCCGACCAAGGGCTCGCCCCCTCGTCGGAACGAGATTGGGCATACATTCCCCTCGGCGCCCGAGGGGATGCCTGTAAGGGAACTAAGACCTATTTTTCGCGAATTGCCCAGACGGCCGGCTTCGGTACGTTTGCCACCTTTTCCGTTTGTTGGTGCCGCGGGGAAGTTCCCTCGACGGACTTCAGTGCGTTTCGGCTAAGTTCGCCCCGGACCTCAGGGCCTTTCGGCTAATTCCGCCCCAGGCCTCGGCGCCCCGGGCTCACGCCCGGACGGGGCTCAGGTCCGCAGGCACCGGCGCCGGCCTCTCAGCCCGGGGACGGACGGGACGGGCCAGGCTCACCTGGCGGGCGGGCACCCGCAGCCGGCTGGTGTAGGGGATGGCCATGACCCCGAGCCACGCCCACAGCAGCGTGTTGGGCAGCGCCTGGCTGAACGGCGACAGGTCGGCGATGACCAGGAAGCAGGGGAGGATGGCGAAACCGCCCCGGCGCCACCAGGCGAGGTCCTCTTCGCCGGGCCCGTAGGCAGCCGCCTGGGGGGCCCCGAGCCGTCCCGGGAGAAGGCCCCGGCGCACCGCGCCCAAGAAACCCATGAGCCACAGGAGCAGCCCGGGGATACCGAGCTCAGCGAGGTGGGACAGGAACACGTTGTGGACCTCTATGCCCTCGCCGGAGATCGGGTAGCCCGCTTGCTGGACCATGTAGTCCGGGGCCACGTTGACGAAGTTTTCCCATCCAACCCCGGTCAAGGGCTTTTCGGCCACTATGCGCAGGGCGGCCAGGTCTGTGTTCGCCCGGTCCCACACTGGTGACTGGCTCTC
>JBEKNX010000323.1:0-5553 GCA_049522375.1 Acidimicrobiales bacterium
GGCGTGCCCATCGACAGGCTCCTGAAGGTAATGCCGGGCCCCGATCTCCCCGGCGGCGGGATCCTCGTCAACCCGGAGAACCTCGCCTCGATCTACGAGACGGGGCGGGGCACCGTCATGGTCCAGGGCCGGATCGAGCAGCTCCCGGGCCAGCAGGTCCTCAGGATCACTGAGCTCCCCTACCAGGTCTCGGCCAAGTCCATCGTCGAACAAGCGGTGGAAGGGGCCAAGGCGGGCAAGATCACCGAGATTTACACGGCCGAGCTGCCCAAGAACCTGACCGATGCCAACGGCATCGACGTCCAGGTCAAGTGCAAGCGGGGCGGCTCCGTCCAGCGGCTCATGCACGAGCTGGTGGAGCACACCAAGCTGCGTGACACCCTCGCTTTCAATTTCACCGTGCTCGTCGACAACGTCCCGCAGACCCTGTCGCTGCGCCAAATCCTCGTTTGTTTCTTGGACTTTCGCAAGGAGGTGGTCACCAAGCGGTTGGCGCACGAGCTCGAGGTCCTCCGCCACCGACTGCACCTGCTGTTGGCCGAGCAGTCCGCCGCCGACGTGATCGACCGGGTCGTGGCCATTATCCGCACCGCCCAAGACGACGACGACTCCAAGGCCAAGCTGATGGCCCAGTTGCGCTACGTGCCCCACGGGACCTCCAAGCCGGTACCGATCGACGAGGTCCAGGCCGAGCACATCCTGGACATGGCCCTCAAGCGCATAAACACCCTCAACCGGTTCCGTATCAACGAAGAAATCCAGCAGAAGGGCGCCCGGGCAGACGAGATCACCGCCGTCCTGGGCTCGGCCGACGGGGTGACCAATATCGTGCGCGAGGAACTGAAGGACGTCCGCAAGCGCTTCGGTCGGCCCCGCCGCACCGTCGTCTCGGCTGAGACCACCAATGCCGCGAGCGAGATCCTGAGCGCCAACGGCAAACCCAAGACAGTCGTGCTGGCCTCGGCCCCCTCCGAGGACGTCTGGGCCTACGTCACGTCCGACGGAGCCGTCCTGGTGACCCCCCGGACGGCCCGGGCCCCCTCGTCCGCCCCGGTCAAACTGGCCGGCTCGTCGTCGCTGGTAGCGGTGACCGCCACGCGGTCCGACCAGCGCCTGCTGATCTTCACCGAGCAGGGCCAGGCTGTGCGCGCCACCCTCTCCGACCAGCCCATCGGCCGGAACGGGCCGGGGCGGCCCTTGCTGTCCCTCCTGGGCCAAGACGACGTCGCCGCCGTGTTCAGCGGGGACGACGCGCCGTACTACCTGCTCGTTTCGGCCCGGGGGCAGGTCAAGCGGGTACCGGCGACGACCATCGCCAATGCCAGCGCGGCGGGGACCGTCTGCTGTCGCGTACCGGAGGACGACCGCATCGTCGCCGTCGTGCCTCATGAGAGCGACGACGAGATCCTCATCGCCAAGGCCGGGGGGCAGGTCCTGCGCCTAGAGACCGGGGCGAAGCTGCGGCCGGTCCCGACGGGCGCCGCGGGCATGGTGGCCGGGGCCAAATTGGACACCGGCGACCGGGTCGTCAGTGCCGTCAAAGCCGAGGGGACGTCGCTGCTCAACCTGCACGCCTCGGGCATGGCCCTGGCCGTGCTCCTCACCGAGTACCCCGTCCAGGGCCGTGGGTCCGGCGGCGTACAGTCCGTCCTCGTCGACAGGCCCGCCAAGTCCCCGGCCGGCGAGCTCGCCCTCGTCGTCTGTCAAGGCCCAAACGGCGAGATCGAGCTGTTCACGGACCGGGGCGGCGTCCACCACGCCACACCAGGGGACAACCCCCCGGTCCGGCGGGCGACCAACTCCCGGTCGTTCCTGCCCCTCGGCCCGGGCGAGATCCCCCGGGGCCAGGTCCACGGGGCGGCCAAGTAAGCCCAAGTTGGGTGCAGGAGCCCGGGACCGAGAACAGACGGGCGCGAGAACACCCGTTGCGCGTCGTCCGTGGCCGGACTAGAAAAGCGTCTCACAACAGACACCGACCAAGGGGGACGCCCATGGCAGGACCTGAGCGAAAGCGTTTCGACAACCCTGATGACAAGCGCCCGTTCCGGGACAAGGGGCACGTCAAAATCGTGAACATCGGCGACGGCGTCGTGGGTCTCGCCACGTTCGAGCCGGGCTGGAAGTGGTCCGACCATGTGAAACCGATCGCCGGCACGGCCAGCTGCCAGGCCGCGCATGTCGGGTACGTGCTCTCGGGCCGTCAGGTCATACACATGGACGACGGCACCGAGCTCGAGATCAGCGCCGGTGACGTCGTTTCGATCCCGGCCGGGCACGACGGCTGGACGATCGGCGACGAACCCTGCGTCGTGTTGGACTTCGCTGGGATGGCCACGTACGCCAAGCCGAGCTGAGCAGCGCCCCGGGTGACCACCCAACCAGACGAGCGGCAAGCGCTTTCTCGCCCCTTGGTGCGCGCACGGCCCGAGGTGTCACTTCGACGCGGCAGGACGACTGAAATGCTGCATGCCGAAGAGGTGGCCTCAGAAGCCGCGGGGCCGGTCCTCCAGCGCTACGTCCGCAACGTGCGGGTCACGGCCCCGTTCTTTGATGCCAAGGGCAACGACCCGGTGGAGAGGTTCGTAGAGGAAGCGCTCCGCCATCCTGTGTTCAAGCTCGTCGCCGGGCCAGAGGCGCCCTGAGCCACTGGGGCAAGCCGGTCTCGCTGCCCAGCGACGGACGGCTCCCGGGCATCAAGTTCAGTGGTGGGAAGGTTCGTGGTTCGGAGGTTTGACCACGCTGGCGGCGCAGCGTTGGCTGGGCCGGATTTGCAATAGCTCGTCGGCCATGTCGTGGTTGTAGAGCAGATAGGTGCCTCTGGAGTCGGAGATCATGGCTGAGAGGAAAATGCCCACCGGCGGGCCGCTGGCCCTGGTCGTGCCGGTACCCGGGTCGGCGCATATGGTCGGGTGTTCCGCCCAGCCGTCGATCAACCACAGCTGGCCGTCGCCCACGTAGGGCGCGGTGACCGGGGAGGCGGCGAGCGCGTAAGGGTAATAGTCCAGCGGGACAGTGGCCATTCCGAGGTGCCGGACCTAAGCATCGGATCTCGCGTGCCCTACGCGTGTCCTGCGGCTGTCCTAGCCTAGGACGTCCTGGCAAGCCCCTGACCAAGATGTTTACGCCGCCAAGAAGGGGTGGGCGCGGAGGGACTTGAACCCTCGGGGCCCTAATCCCGAGCTTCCTGGTCGGCATATGTTCTCCCAGCTCAGACGCTATTTCTACTTGACCGATGGAAACCGCTAATGCCCTCTGGGGACCATGGTTTCGTGTCCTGTTGTGTCCTACGTGTGTCCTGGGGAGGAATTTGCGGGCATTTTTCGCCGAGGGAAATTCAGCTGTCCCCGGCCGGCTTTATCGGGAGTTTTGCCACCCGTCCCAGCAGCCGGCGGCCAGGACCACTCTCAGTGCTCGCCCGTCGACGTTGGCGCACGCGCAGAAGGGGCAGGGGCCCAGCGTTCGAACCAACCGGTCTGGCCGGATCAGGGCTTAAGCGTCAGCTGCCAGCGGTGGTCCCGGTACCCGGTCACAGTGGCGGCGAACATCGCCCCGGCATCATCACGGACCTCGATACGCATCCCGATGTGAAGGTCCTCGTCACCTTCGAGCTCCATGTCGTCCACGTAGGCATGACCAGAGGCCAGCTCGGCGGGCCCAATGCTGGCGGGGACTACGACTTTGGTGATGGTGTCAGCCATGAGTGGTCACCTCTCCTCCATGGTAGGCCCGTGGTGGGGACGATCGAGCTCCCGGGCGTCGCCGAGCAGAGCCATAACCGCCTCGAACCGGGGGCGCAGACGGTGGCGCGCCGCCTGACGAACGGCCTTGACCGGGGAGCGAAGCTCCTCGACCGGCACCAGGCCAGGTCCGGCGGCCACTATGAGGTCGTAGTGGACCTCGTTCCTGGGGTCGGCGATATCGTCGGTGAAGGTAGCGGTCGGCCAGACTTCGAAGCCTGCGTCGTGCAGCGCGGAGGCGCGCACGGTGCGGTAGGCGCTGAACCTGGTGCCCTCGGCTAATCGGGCTGGCGTCCAGCTCGGGGTGACGGCGAAGCAGCTGACCGGCAGCACCTGCCAGTCGGCCGGGTGGCCCCGACGGTCCTGGACGGCTCGGTACAGCACGGAGTCGGCCGCCGACTTGAGGACCACCCGGTTGAGGTCTACAACCTCGAAGTGGAGCAGGTCATCGCCGACCGACAGGCGATGGCCCCAATCCCGCCAGACGACAGAGATGTCAGCCACGCTGCCTCCTCGGTCCGGGGGGCGGGCTCCCAGTTGCGAAGGCAGTGACGAGCAGGTTCAACGGCGGCGAGCCCCCTGCCGGCGAAACTCCACGACGGAAGCCGGAGAGGAGGGGGAACGACGGGGGCCAGCCTGGCGCCGGCGGTCCAAGCGGTCCGTGAGCTCCTCTTGTGCTCCTTCAAACAGGTGACCGTAGACGCGGAGAGTCACGCCCGGGTCGGTGTGGCCGAGCCGCTGAGCGACCGCCAGGACGTTGGCGCCTTCGTCGATGAGCAGGCTCGCATGTGTATGCCTGATGTCGTACGTGCGAAAATCCTCGGGCAGCCCCGCGGCCCGTAGGGCCGGGCGGACGACCTTGGCCCGGAAAGTATCGCGACTCACCGCCCGGCCCTGTTTGTTGAGGACCAATGGGTCGGTGCGCTGGAGGCTCGGGCGCCGGGCCAGGTCGGCGGCCAGCTCCTCGCACAACCACCCAGGGATGGGGATGCTCCGCTGGCCGGCGTCAGTCTTCACCGGGCCCTCGACGTACTCCCAAGTGCCGCCGTCGAAACCGGGCACCGGCGACCACGTCCGGCGTATGTGGACAACGCGGCGGACCAGGTCGACATCCTCAACCCGGAGGCCGCACAGTTCCGCCGGGCGCATGCCCGTGAAGATGAGCAACCACATCGCCGCCTTGTAATGCTCAGTCGTGTGCTCGACCAATGACTCCGCCTGCTCCATGGTCAGCATCGGGACCTGGTGCGCCCGCCTTTGTGGGACACGCAATTCGTGGCCCACGGCCGGGTTGTCCTTCCGGGCGTTCGCCTTTACCGCGCATTTCATGATCAACGACAGGACGCTCAGCATCTGGCGGACCTGCTTCACACCGTGCCCGGACCGGAGCTTTTCGGCCATGAACCGCTCGACGTCCAGGTAGTCGATAGCACCGAGCCGGGCTGGGCCGAAGTAAGGCAGAACGTGGTTCTTGAGCAATAGCCAGTACCCACGGCGCGTGTTGGGGCGCAGCCTCGCCGTGGTAGCCCACCAGGCGTCGGCCCACTCGGCGAACGACGACCGTCGCAAGATGGGGTCCACCCAGTCGCCCCGCTGGATATCGTGGCCGTTCGCCTCCAAGAACCGCTCAGCGTCGAACCGCCGGCCGAAACTGCGCGACCTCGTGCGGCCATTGGCGTCTCGGTACCTGGCTCGCCAGGTGACCTTGCCGAGAGTGCCGTCGGGCTTTACTTGGCGCCTCTTGTCGACCGATCCCATTTCGCCCTCCTGGCCTGCCCTTAGGCGTTCCGGGCGTCCCGCGCGGGTACATCCGGTA
>JBEKNX010000324.1:0-5515 GCA_049522375.1 Acidimicrobiales bacterium
CCGATCGGCCCGGCCACCGAGCGCCCGTCCCCCGAGCCGTGACGAGGACGACCGGTCGGAGGCCGCCTTGCTGGAAGAGGCGACGGTGGCCCAACGGGCGCGTCGGGACGGTACCCGCCGGCCCGAGAGCGAGGCGGAGATAGCGGTCTTGAGGCTGGGCGAGCTCAGCCTGTGCTTCGTGCCCGGTGAGCCGTTCGAGTCGATCGAGCGCGAGATCGTCGAAAGGACCGGTCAGGACCACCTCCGTGTGGTGGGGTACTCCAATGGGGCACCGGGTTATGTGTTCAGGCCCGACGAGGAACACGAAGGTGGGTACGAGGTTTTGTCATCGCCCCTAACGGGTGAGGCCGGGGCCCGCATCGTGGCCACCGGGTCGAGACTGGCGGTCAGGCAGTTCTAGCAACGACTAGGGAAGGAAAATACTGTGAAAAACGAACGGCTCGCCTACCTGTCAACCGTGAGGGCCCTGCTCGACGAGCTGGGCGAGGAAGAAGAGGCCATGATGCAGGCGGCCCAATGGTGCGCGGACGCAGTGGCCGGCGGTGGCCTGGTCCACGTGTTCGGTGCCGGGCATTCCCACATGGTCGCCGAAGAAGCCTTTCACCGCGCCGGAGGGCTGGTGCCGGTCAATGCCGTGCTGGTGGAATGGCTCATGGTGCACCAGGGGGGCAGGAGAGCCAGCCTCCTGGAACGTCAACCCGGCCTGGGCGAGCTCATAGTGAGCACGGAGCCGGTCGAGCCCGGCGACGTCTTCTTCGTGGTCTCGAACTCCGGCCGGAACCCGGTGCCGGTCGAGGTGGCCGAGGCGGCCAAGGCTCGGGGCGCCAAGGTGGTCGCGCTTACGTCGCGCCAGCACTCCGCCGGCGTGGCGGCACGCGGCGGTCGCGGCGTCAAGCTCTCCGATGTGGCGGACCTGGTCATCGACAACCATGCGCCGCTCGGTGACGCCGCCGTCGCCGTCGACGGGGACCTCCGAGTGGGCGGCGTCTCGAGCGTCATGACCTTGGTAATAATCCAGACCATCGTGGTGGCCACGGTCACGCTCCTCGTCGAGCGAGGTGTGCAGCCGCCGGTGTTCAAGAGCGGGAACGTCGACGGCTCCGACGAGTGGAACGCGGAACAGATCAAGCGGCTGGGCCGGCGTGTCCCCACGCTGTTGCGTTCGTCGGTCGGGTAGATATGGCCAAGGGACAGCTGATGGCCGGCGAAATGGCCGAGCAGCCCGACGTCCTCGCCCGGCTGGTCGACCGGGCCGCAGAGGTCCGCTCCACCGGAGCCGGGGTCGTCCCCGACGACCTGGCGGCGTGCGCCATAGTGGCGCGCGGCTCGTCCGACCACGCCGCTCTGCTCGGCCAGTACCTGCTCGAGGTGGCTACCGGCCGGCCGGTGGCCCTGGCCTCGCCCAGCCTGCAGACCCTGTACCGGGCGCCCGTCGACTACCGGGGCGTCCTGGTCGTAGGGGTCAGCCAGTCGGGGGCCACCTCTGAGATCGTCGAGGTCGTCGCCGCCCTGCGCGCGGCCGGGGCACGCACCATCGCCATCACCAACGACCCCGACAGCCCCCTGGCCGAGGCGGCGGGCCGCGTCGTTGACCTCGGCGCCGGGCCCGAGCTGGCCGTCCCCGCCACCAAGACCGTCACCGCCACCCTCCTCGCCTTTGTGCTCCTGGCCGAGGGCCTGAGCGGGCGCTCGCTCGTCTCCACCTCCGCACTTGTCGACCTGCCCGGCCACATCGCCGATGTCCTGGCCGACGAAGCCTCCGTGGCCCGGGCGGCGGCCCGGCTCACCGAGGCCGGCCAGCTCGTCGCCGTGGCCCGCGGTTACCTACTGGCGGCGGCCCGGGAGACGGCCCTCAAACTCAGGGAAACCTCCGGCATCCTGGCCGAGGGCTGGTCGGCCGCCGACCTGCGCCACGGGCCGGTCGCCGCCATCGACGCCCGCGTGCCCGTCATCAGCGTGCGCGCCGCCGGCCCCGCCGCCGCCGACACCGAGCGCCTGGAGTCCGAACTGGCCGCCCGGGGAGCCAACGTGCTGCGCGTCAACGACCGCGCCGATGCCGACCTTCCCCTGCCCGCCGGCGTGCCCGAGCCGCTGGCCAACATCGGCGCCGTCGTGCGCGGGCAGCACCTGGCCCGCCTGGTCTCGCTCGGGCGCGGCATCGACCCCGACCAACCCCTGGGGCTCAACAAGGTCACCCAGAGCTGACCTGGGCCGGGCCGTTCTCGGGCTAAGCCCGGGCCGGTCCTGGGGCCGGGGCCTCTCGGGCCGGGGCCTCTCGGGCCGGGGCCTCTCGGGCCGGGGCCGGCCTTACATGCCCGACAAGCGCCGGACCGCCCGGGCCAACGCCGAATTGTCGTCGTCGCCGTGCCCCGTGGCGATCAGGCCGTCCTCGAGGGTGGCCGCCAATGCCGCCACCGGGAGCACGGCGCCGACATTGCGGGACAGCTCGAGGGCGATGGCCAGGTCCTTGCGGTGCAGGGCGATCCTGAACCCGAGCGGGTAGCGGTCCTCGATCATGGGCTTGCTCCGGTTTTGTAGGACCCATGACCCCGCCGCCCCGCCAGCGAGGGCACCGACGACGGCCCCGGGGTCAAGGCCGGCCTTCATGGCGAGCACGATGCCTTCGGCGACGCCCAGGTAGGTGCCGCACAGGATCACCTGGTTGACCGCCTTGGCCGCCTGGCCGGAGCCGAGCGGCCCGAGGTGGGTGACCGTGCGGCCCATGGCGCCGAGCACCGGGCGGGCCCGCTCGACGTCGGTGGCTTCCCCGCCCACCATGATCGTCAGCGTCGCCGCCTTGGCGCCTTCCGAGCCGCCCGAGACGGGGGCGTCGACCATGGCCACGCCGGCGGCGGCGAGCCGCTCGCCGAACTCGCGGGCACGGGCGGGGCTGATCGTCGAGCAGTCGATGAACAGCGAACCTTCCGCAAATCCTGGCGCCAGGCCCTCGGGACCGAACAGGACCTCGGCCACCTGGGGCGAGTCCGGTACGCACGTCACCACCACCTCGCTGGCCGCTGCCACCTGGAGCGGGCTGGCCACCTCTACGGCACCCAGCTCCACCAACGGCCCGGCCCGGCCCGGCGTCCGGTTGAACACGGTCAGGGGAAAACCGGCCCGGGCCAGGT
The DNA here is from genome assembly GCA_049522375.1 of Acidimicrobiales bacterium. Taxonomy (GTDB): domain Bacteria; phylum Actinomycetota; class Acidimicrobiia; order Acidimicrobiales; family Palsa-688; genus Fen-671. Next base: position 3,129 of record JBEKNX010000324.1, read on the forward strand.
TGGCGGCCATGGCCGACCCCATCGTCCCCAGGCCGACGAAGCCCAGGCGCGGGCGCTCACCCCGGCCGGGCGCGGTGGTCTCATGGGCGAGATCGGTCACGGGTTGCTCTCCAAGCCGGGGTGCTCGAAGACCACATGGCTCTCGGGCACGGCGACGTCACCGGCGGAGGCCTCGCTGAGCACGTCCACGCCGTTCAACGTAGGGCCCCGAGGCTCGGTACCGCCAGCCCGCGGCGTGTGGAGCGCGGCGTCGCGGTACTAGTGCGGTATGTTCCCCGCCAGCAGGGAGAGGTCGACGAGGGCAATGGCGGTGTTAGCCACCATGAGCACCAGGCCGATCCAGTTGGACGGTCTGTTGGCCTTGCTCCTGGCCACCGGGGCACGGCTGAACTGTGGCGCAGAAAGAGTGGCTCTCCCGGGGCCCGGACGGCCCGCCGCCGCCTTGTACCCCGGGCTCTCCCAGCTGGTGCTCATAGGCCCGTCGCCTCTTCAGCTCGGCCGGGCCGGACCGGACCGATCGGCGACATCTGCTCGATCAGCATCAGTAACTGGCGGGCCAGTGAGAGCACCACCAGCACCATGGCTATGTACCAGTCGCTGAGGTAGAGCTTGTGCCCGACGGCCACCTCGATGGTCAGGACACCAAGGGCGAGGAGAGTGGGCAGGAAGGGCACGATCATCGCCCTGGCACCGGGCTCTGACCGCTCCAGGGCCGGTCCGACCTGCTCGGCGCCGCTCGAACAAAAGGCGCCCAGGGCCAGACCGAGGTAGCCGACGACCCACCCGACGTCGACCATCTGGCCGACCGTATAGCGCCCAACCTCGACCAGGTAGGTGTAGGTGCTGTCGGCCGCGGCCATGGCCACGAGCCCGCCGAGCACGCAGCCCAGGGCAAAGCGGTCGCCGGCCGACATCTCCCGGATGACCAGGACGACGAGGAAGACCATGATCACGTCCCCGAAGGGGTACGCCACCGCCACGATGCCCCCGAGGCTGGTCAAGTCGGTGTGCCGCCACAGCGGGCCGAGCACCAGGGACCAGCTCAAGAAGAACAGAGCCGTGGCGACCACGGTCCCGTCGAAAGCCGCTCTGGCTCTCCTCTTTCGGCCCGAGCGCATAGCGGGATGGGACAACAGGGCGCCGACGACCAACGGGATAGCCGACAGGTAACCGACATCAGCCCATGACGGGACCGGGACGGCGGTGCGCAGGACGATGTCGTACACCGCCCAGATGACCTCGGCCAGGGTCCACGCCCCGCACGCCGCCGCCAGTAGCAGCCAAAAGCGGCGCGCCGTGGCCCCCGGGGCCCGGCCCGCCCGCAGGCAGGACCACGTCGCGGCCAGCGCGGCCAGCGCCGTCCCCACGTCGTCGAAGTCCTGCACCGACGTCGTCCCTCCGATACGCCACTTGAGCCAGGCCGCGAACCAAGCAATGGCAACGAGGACGACGACGCCGGCGCCGGCCCGTCGCCGCTTCCGCGACAAAGGCGTGGGCGGCACCTCGCCGCCTACACCGGGGACCGGTGCACAGTGCATGAAGACGTATCGGGCACCGCGCGCTCGCGACTTAGGGGCAAAAGGCCTTTTCCAGCCGCTGACCAACAGCGCTCCGCCGCCGGCGCCGGGCGCCGGCCGGCACGGCCGCGACAAGGCCACGCGGCCGCCCCGGCCTCCCCGGCACGCGGCAACCCGGGCCTCCCCGGCACGCGGCAACCGGGGGCTATGATCCGCCGGACCGGCAGGACCGAACAAGGAGGGGCACATGGCAGCTTCGTCGATGGCACTGACCGGCCGGTATTACCGCAACTACCCGGTGGGGGCGCCGCTCGGCCACATCGAGGAGGTCTTCGAGCTGGAGGTCGACCGGACCGTCTTTCTCATCATCGACGTTTACGGACTGGGTTTCGGACAAGAGGCCATGAGCGCGGCGGTCCCCGAGCTGTACCGAAAATGGGTACGGGACAACAGGAACGTCGTCGTCGACAACATTGTGCCCGCCAAGGCCGCGGCGAAAAAGCTTGGCCTACCGGTTGTCTACCTCACGAATTACCTGTCACCGGCCTTGGGCGGGCAAAGCGAGCTCCGGAACATCTCTCTGCGGGTCGACGGCATAGATTTGCTCGAAGCCTGGAAAGAACCGAACGATGTCCTGAGCATTTCGGACATCATCGCTCCCGCCGAAGGTGACTTCCTGGTCAAGAAACAGCTCTACTCGGGGTTCTTCGAGACCCACCTCGACTCCCTCCTGCGCCGCCTCGACGCCCGCAACCTGGTCGCCGTCGGCTTCGAGAGCCAGGTCTGCCTGGGCACGACCGTCACCGATGCCATGTACCGTAACTACCGGGTATGGGTGCTGCGCGACGCCATCGCCACCGCCGAATGGCC
>JBEKNX010000325.1:0-5511 GCA_049522375.1 Acidimicrobiales bacterium
TGAACCCGCCCTTCAGGGCCACAAGCCGTGACGCCCGAGGGCCTGGGCGAGCAGCTGGACCTCCTCATCGGTGTGGGCGGCGGACAGGGTGACCCGTAGGCGGGAACGACCGGGGGGGACGGTAGGAGGTCGAATGGCCGGCACGAACAGGCCCTCGCTCAGCAGGGCCGCCGACGCTTCGAGCGCCGCCCGTTCCGCGCCGACCACGATGGGCACGATGGGCGAGCGTACCGTCCCGGGCTGCCTGAACCGATCGGCGTAGCCTTCCAGCCGTTGGACCAGGGCTGCCCCTTCGCCCGAGCGCAGGACCTTCACTGCCGCCTGAGCGGCGGCGGCGTCCGCCGGCGCCAGCGCGGTGGTGAAGATGAACGGACGGCTCCGGTTGACCAGCATTTCGGTCATCACCCGGGTGCCGGCTACGAAGCCCCCGAGGCTGCCCAACGTTTTTGACAGGGTCCCCACCCGTAGGGCCTCGCATGGCAGGGGGCCTAAATGGGGCGCCAGGACCGAGTGCGCCTCGTCCAGTACGAGCAGGGCGTCGTGGTCGGCACAGGCTTGCGCCAGTTCTTCGACCGGGGCGCTGTCGCCGTCCATGGAGAAAACGGCGTCGGTGACCACGATGGCCCGGCCCGTCCAGGGACCGAGCAGTCCCCGAACGCTGCCGGCGTCAGCATGGGGGAAGAACTCCACGCGGGCGCCCAGGGCACCGGCCAGGCGGCACCCGTCGATTATCGAGGCGTGGTTGTGCTCGTCCGAACAGATGAGCACTTGAGGGCCGGCCAGCGCGGAGAGGGTACCCAGGTTGGCCGCGTACCCGGTCGGGAAAACGAGGGCCGCTTCGGTGGACTTCCAATCGGCCAGGGCCTGCTCGAGTTGCCTGTGTACCGGTCGAGAACCACTTACCAGGCGCGACGCGCCTGCCCCCGCGCCCCACCGGTCGATGGCTTGGTGGGCGGCGGCGAGCACCTTCGGGTGCGACGAAAGCCCGAGGTAGTCGTTGGAGGCGAACGATACGACCCTGCCGCCTCCCTCCACGGCCCCCCGGGGGCCGAAGGCGTCGAAGTCGCGCGTTTCCCGCCAGCGGTCTTTGGCCCGGGCCTTCGCGTTTTTCCCCCGGGCCCACTCCGGCCAGGTCACGGCCTCCGGCCGCGTCCCGCCCGCTCCCGCGCCATCGAACGGTGGCCTCAGCTCTCCGCGATGAGGGCGGCCAGGACGAAGGCCTGGGCCCGGGCTTCGTCCCGCCAGGCGTCGTAACGGCCGGACGGGCCCTGGTGGCCAGCGCCCATCTCGGTGCGTAGCACCAGGGGGTTGTCATCGGTCTTGGTGGCGCGCAGTTTGGCCACCCACTTGGCCGGTTCCCAATAGCCGACGCGAGGGTCGTTGAGACCGGCGGTCACGTACATCGACGGGTAGGCAGCCGGGCGGACGTTGTCGTACGGGGAGTAGGACTTCATGTAGGTGTAGGCACCGGGGTCGTCGCGGGGGTTGCCCCACTCCTCCCACTCGGTGACGGTGAGGGGGAGGCTCTCGTCGGACATCGTGGTCAGGACGTCGACGAAGGGGACTTCGGCTACCACGGCCCTGAACAGGTCGGGCCGCCTATTGGTAACGGCGCCCATGAGCAGGCCCCCGGCGCTGGCGCCGCGGATGGCTAGGCGGTCGGGCGAAGTCCACCCGCCGGTGATGAGGCGCTCGGCGCAGGCGGTGAAGTCCCCGAAGGTGTTCTTCTTGTGCAGCAGCCGCCCCTGCTCGTACCAGGGCCGGCCCATTTCCCCGCCCCCCCGCACGTGGGCGATGGCGAAGACGAAACCGCGCTCGAGGAGGTTGAGCCGGGAGAGCGAGAAGGCGGGGTCGACCGGGATCTCGTAGCTCCCGTAGCCGTACAGCAGGCATGGGGCGGTGCCGTCGAGCTCTTGCCCGCGCCGGCAGACCACCGAGATCGGGACCCGGGCCCCGTCTTCGGCGTCGGCCCACAAGCGTTCGGTGCGGTAATCGTCGGGGCGGAAGCCCCCGCCAACGGTGGTTTCCTTTACAGTCGTGCGCTCCCGGTGTTCCAGGTCGTAATCGACGCTGGAGGGTGGCGTTACCAGCGAGCTGTAAGCGAAGCGGACGACCTCAGTGTCCCACTCCGGGCTGGCTTCGTCGCTCAGAGCGTAGGCCGGCTCGGGCTGGGCGACCACGTGGTCGCTCCCGTCGGACAAGCGCACGGCCCTGAGCTGCTCCATACCCTCAGACCGTTCGAGCACGAGCAGGTGGCGGGCGAACGCGTCGACGGACTCTATCTTCACCGACGGCCGGTAGGCCAGCAGGGGGGTGAGGGCGGCGTACCGGCTTTCCCCCACGGGCAGCTCGAAGAGGGCGAAATTGTCGACCTTCTCGCCGCCCGGGCCCTGGTTGGCCCGTACCACCCAGGCGTCCCCCCGGCCGGGGAGCACGGCATGGTCGACGTCGTACTCGAAGCCTTCGCGCCGGGCCAGGACCACCGAAAGCCGGCCTTTTTCCTTGTCGGCTCGCAGGTAGCGCACCTCGGTCGCCATTTTGGACTCGCATGTCACCAGGACGAACCGTTGGCTGCGGGTCAGTTCCACCGAGACGAAGAAACGCTCGTCGTCCTCCTGGTACACCAGCTGGTCCCTGGCCGCCGGCGTGCCCAGGACATGACGCCAGACCTGCCACGGCCGCATGGCCTTGTCGGGGCGGACGTAGTAGAAGCTCGTGCACCCGCACGACCAGGCCGAACCGTAATAGACGTCTTCGACCACGTCGGCCAGGTCGTCCCCCGAGCCCAGGTCCCGGAAGCGCAGCCGGTAGCGCTCCGAGCCGTCGTGGTCGACGCCGTAGGCGAGCACCTGGTGGTCCGGCCGGACGTCGAACACACCGACGGCGAAATAATCGGAGCCGCCGGCCAGGACGTTCTCGTCGAGGACGACCTGGCCGGCGTGAGGGGCAACCTCGCCCTGGGGGGTGGAGCCGGTCTGGGGGGCGGGGGTCCCGTCGCCGGCGACGCCCGCGCCCGGCAGGGCGGCTCGAGCGCCGGCCAGGACCTGGGCCGCCGACAGGGCCCTGTTCGGGTCGGGCCGCCGGCAGTGCACCGGGTACTGCTGGCCGGCCAGCGTGCGGGACCAGTACCACCAGCCGCTGTGGAACGTGGGGCTGGAAATGTCGGTCTCGGCCACCCGGGCGCGGATCTGTTCGAACAAGCGGTCCTGGAGGGGGGCAGTGGGGGCCATCACGGCATCGGCATAGCCGTTTTCGGCCTGCAAGTACTCCACGACGGCGGGGTCGTCCCGGTCGGCCAGCCACTGCCAGTCGTCCACCCGGGCGTCGTCGTGAGCCAGGTGGGTGACGGTGCGCCGGGGCGCGGCAGGGGGTTTAGGGACCTCGGCGAGGGGCATAGCGCTATAAATTACTGTGCCACGCCAACTGGGCTCCATGGCCACGCCGGCCCGCAAAGTGACTGATGACCCTACGCTGGCAGCAAGCTTGGTGGCCGAGGGCACGCCGGTGGTGCTGGTCGGTGCGGACGCGGCCGGGCTGGGAGCGGTCCTCGCCGCCGCCCCGGACCGGGACGGGCGTGAGCGCCTGCTGGCGGTGATGGTCGGCGCCCCGGGCGACCCCGCCGTCGCCGCGGCGGCGGCCGAGATGGCGGCCGAGCTGGGCGGCCAGGGGGCAGGACGGTAGAGGTGCGGGGGTTGTTACTATCTACGTAGGAGAAATCCCACCGAAGGGAAGCGCCATGGCTACCACAGCTCAAGAACTGGATCTGGGCCGCTACCAGCTGGGCTGGAGCGACATCGAGGACTTCTATGTCTTCAAGCCGAAGAAGGGCCTCAACGAGGACATCGTTCGCGAGATGTCGTGGATGAAGGGCGAGCCCGAGTGGATGACGCAACGCCGGCTGAAGGCCCTGCGCTACTTCGAGCGCCGGCCCATGCCGAAGTGGGGCGGGGATCTCTCCGGCATCGATTTCAACGACATTTTTTATTACATAAAGCCGATCGACAAGCAGGTCTCGGCCTGGGACCAGCTGCCTGACTCCGTCAAGGCCACTTATGACAAGCTCGGGATCCCCGAAGCCGAGCGCAAGTACCTGGCCGGGGTCACGGCCCAGTACGAGTCGGAGGTCGTCTACCACCGCAACCGGGACGAGCTCGCCACCCAGGGCGTCCTGTTCTGCGACATGGACACGGCGTTGCGCGAGTACCCCGATATCGTCAAGCGCTATTTCGGGCAGATAATCCCGGCCAACGACAACAAGTTTGCTGCGCTCAACTCGGCGGTGTGGTCCGGAGGCTCATTCATCTACGTCCCGCCCGGCGTCAAGGTCGAGATGCCCCTCCAGGCCTATTTCCGGATAAATACCGAGAACATGGGCCAGTTCGAGCGCACCCTGATCATTGCCGACGAGGGCGCCCAGGTCCACTACATCGAAGGTTGCTCGGCTCCCGTCTACACCACGGACTCCCTGCATTCCGCCGTCGTCGAGATCGTTTGCAAGAAGGCCAGCCGGGTGACGTACACGACCATCCAAAACTGGTCGAACAACGTCTACAACCTGGTCACTAAGCGCGCCTACGCCGAGGCCGAGGCGCACATGGAATGGATCGACGGCAACATCGGCAGCCGGCTGACCATGAAGTACCCGGCCGTGTACCTCATGGGCCCGAAGGCTTCTGGGGAGGTGCTTTCCGTCGCCTACGCCGGCGCCGGCCAGCACCAGGACGCCGGGGCCAAGATGGTCCACGCCGCCCCCGAGACGACGTCGACCATTATCTCGAAGTCGATTTCGAAGGACGCCGGCCGGACCTCTTACCGGGGCCTGGTCCGTTTCGAAGAGGGGGCCAAGCGCTCCAAGAGCTTCGTGCGATGCGATGCCCTCCTGCTCGACGAGAAATCCCGCTCGGACACGTACCCGTACATCGAGTTCGGCGAGCACGACGCCCAGGTGGGCCACGAGGCCACCATTTCCAAGGTCGGCGACGACCAGCTCTTTTATTTGATGAGCCGCGGGCTCTCCGAGCAGCAGGCCATGAGCATGATCGTCAACGGGTTCATCGAGCCCGTCACGCGGACCTTGCCGATGGAGTACGCCGTCGAATGGAGCCGGCTCATCGAACTGCAGATGGAGGGCAGCGTCGGCTGAGAGGCCCGCTGCCGCGCCCTAAGATCCGAACCTATGGGAGCGGCATTGGCCTTGGCCATTACTCTGGTGGTGGTGGTGGTTGTGCTCAGCTTGGCCGTCAACGCTCAAGGGCCGTTCCAGGGCACGGCTATGGGCGGCCATCCCCGCACGGCGCGGGCGGACCACCCCGGCTCGGCCCCTCCCCCTCCTCCGGCGCCGCCCCGGGCCCCTCGCCGGCCGCCTCGAGAGCGCGGCGAACGCAGCCGGGAGCGGTCCGGGGGGGTGACCCCCGCCTCTGGCGGCCTGGAGCCGGAGCACCCCGCCGACGCCGACGCCGCCTTCGGTGACCTGAAGCCGCTCAACAGCCGGGCGCAGGCCCTTGTCATGTC
>JBEKNX010000326.1:0-5511 GCA_049522375.1 Acidimicrobiales bacterium
CGATGACCTCAATGCCCTCGGTGCGACGTTCCCGGGGACCAACGTCCCGGTGACCTACCAGGTCCGAATGCACCACTCAGAGCTCGTGGCGTAGGCCAAGATGTCCAGACGTCTGAAATTAGATGACAACGGTCCGGCAACTTTAGGTGAGCGCCGTCCGGCAGGACTGAGCGGTGACGCGCAACAGCGCCGGCCCCGAGTGCTTATGGAGCCGGCGCTATAACGATGGAGGCGGTTCAGGTGCGGGTGAGCTCGGCGACGGCCTTCTTGGCGCAGGTGTCGTCGACCAGGCCCTTGCCCTCCGCTGCGGCTGCCATCAACGAGGCGGTGGCTGCGTTGTTGAGCGCCCGGGGCAGCCCGTTGGCATAACGGTGCAGGCGAGCGGCGGCATCGTCAGCGATGAGAGGGTCGGCCCGGCCGGCCAGGGCCAGGTGATGGCGTAGGTAAGCGACCGACTCGGCCAGGTCCATGCCGCCCAGGCTGTAGCGGACGCTTATGCGCTGGTCCAGGGCAGCAAACATCCCCTGGCGCAGGCGAGAGGCCAAGGTGGGTTGGCCGAGCAGGACACCGGCGAAGGGCGACGCCGAATCAAGTTCTGAGTTCGACAGCAACCGGACCTCCTCGAGCTGCTCGGGGGAAAGTAGGTGGGCCTCGTCGATTATCAAAAGGACCCGCCGGTGACGCTCGTGTTCCTCGGCCCCGAGCAGGGCGGCGGCCTGGTTTATGGCCTCGGCTTTATGGAACCGGGGCGTTGCCCCCAAGGCGGTGGCGATGGCCACGTAGAGCCCCCGGCAGCCCCCGGAGGGGTTGGCCAGGTAGATGACTGTGTATTTTGTCCTGTCCAAGCCGGCCACGGCGGCGCGCACGGCCACCGTCTTGCCCGCCCCGGTGTCGCCTACGATGACGCCCAGGGCGGACTGGTTTATGCAGTAGTTGACCCGGGCCACCGCCTCGGCGTGCGCCGCCCGCTCGAAGAGCTTGTCGGCCGGCACCGATTTTGTGAACGGGGTCCGGGCAAATCCGAAGTGAGCGGCCCAGATGTCTACGCCGGCCATCACCGGGCCGCCTCAGCGTCGTGGCCCCAGGCCTCCATGCCGGGCAGGGACCGGTACGAGATGGAACCCTCGCCCAACGCCTCGGAGTGAGCGGCGGCCACCAGGCCCAGGTAGTCGACCCCGGGACCATCGGGAACCGGGGTGGGGGCGGCCTGGGGCACGGCCGGGTGCACGTGGCGGCCGATCACGAACGGCACGGCCACCCCGGCCGGCGCGCCGTTGTCATAGACGCCAACTCGTGCCATGTTTTCTGGGTCGAACCGCAGCTCCACCGTGCGGCCGACGAGCTCGGGGCCGACCCCGTAACGATTGGCGAACAGCGACACCGTCGCCGTCTTGGTGACCCGGCGGGCGACCGACCAGCGGAACGCCTCGGACAGCTCAGACGGCGAAGGGATGACCGGCGTAAAGCCTTCCAAGAACCTCTTCATCGGCGCCTGTTTGGTCTCGGCGTGGGCCCGGCCATTGGCCACCTGCTCGGCCCAGGCCATGAACAGGTCGTTCAGCTCGGCGAAACTCCCGATGCCCCGGGCCTCGGCCTCGGCGATAAACGAAGAACGTATGTAGGAGTTGAGCCTTTCCTGTTTCCCTCAGCCTTGGGGTTATCCGGCCAATCTGGGCCCAGCCTGTGGACAACTGTGCCGGGACCGTTACCCGCTCTTGTGCCCTCGGCTCTCGATGCGGCGCAGGACTTCCTCGTGGTGGCGGACCTTGGCGGCGAGAGCTTCGAGCGCACGGCGCAATTGGTCGACTTGGACGGTGAGGGCGGAAAGAGCAGTGGCACCTTTGCCGCGGGCGCGGTGGTCTTCGACGAGGGCACGCAGGTCCGCCCGCCGGTAAAGGGTGTTACGGCTGGTCCCACAACGAGTAGCCACCTCTTTGAACGTGACCGGCCGCCCTTCGCTGGCAAGGGCTACGCAGGCGGCTTCGACAGCGGCGTAGTCCGCGCCCTCAGCCGGCATTGGCCCTGGCGATGGCGATGTCGATGCGCTCGATGAGGCGGCGGTGGCGAGCGACCTCGTCGCCCCAGCCCCGGGCCAGAGCGTCTGCTGCCAGTGCCTCGGTGTCCACGCGCTGGAGCAGGAGCACAGGCACCAGGCTGACCTCGGTGCGGAAACTCGCGCAGTGCTCGCAAATGTTCGCGTAGGCGCAAGGCCCTTGGGCGACACTGCGCAGGCAGTAGCCACCGGCCAAGCGGGCCTTTATGAGCGGGGCGGCCTTCCAATCGGTCCCCAGCTCGAGCGGCGCAGCTCCGGGCAGCACCGGCCCGAGGCTGGCTTTGGCTTGCGCCAGTGCCCGTTCGTACTCGGCCCGCACCGTGGCGTCGAACAACTTCCCATATCGCAGGCTCATTTCGGCCGAGACGTGCCCGAGCAGCGCCATCAACGCTTGCAAGCTGCAGCCCGCGTTCACGAGAGCTGTTGCAAATGTGTGCCTCAGCTGGTGGGGCACGACGTCTTTCAGCCCTGCCTGCGCAGCGGCACGGTGCAGCTCGTCCCGCAGCGTGCAGGCCGAGACGCGCCGGCCCTGGTGGGTGAAGAGGAACTCGACCAACTTGCCGGTGCGGGGGTGGCGCAGGGGACGGCCCGGGGAGCGGTTCTCGACGATCCTGTCGAGGATGTCAACGGTCTCATCGTCGATCGGCACCATCCGCTCGGTCAGCAGCTTGCCGAGGGGCACCTTCAGCCACGCCCCTTGGCCCGGCACCTCGTGCACACAGTCAAGCTCCAAGTCGACCAGCTCACCGATGCGCACCCCCGTGGCCCGCATGACCAGCAGTGCGTCAGCGTAAAGGCGGTTGGGGGAGCGCTCCAGGGCGCCGAGCAGTGCCCGCTCCTCCTCCGGTGGCAGGTAGCGCGGCAGGGCGTGAGGCAGCCGGGGGGCGTCACGGGAGAAGACCAGGCGCCGGGGCGGCGCTTCGGGCCAGCCCCACTCCGCCATGGCCTCGAGGAACCGGCCCACAGCCTGGACACGGCTCTTGGCCGTGGAGGCGGCGACCGGCGATCCGGTGCGGTGGTTGAGGGCTGCTCCCACCTCGTTCAGGTAAGGCTCGATGTGGCGGCGGCGGTCGAGCAACGCCAGCGACTCGAGGCCCGGGTGGGCCCGGGCCAGGTAACGGCCAAAGTGGGCAAGCTCGGACGCCGTGCCCTGGACGGAGGAGCGCGACAGGGTGGCCTCCAGGCGCTCGAGATAGGCGACCATCGGCCCGAGCACGACCGGCTCGACCCCTTCGAGGTGGCGTGCCCAGCTCCAGCGCCAGCACGTCGGGAACTTGGGGGTTGGTTCAGCACGGGCGCCCAGGTGGTAAATGACCGCCCGCGACGCGAACAGGGCGTTGCGGTAATGCGCCAGGCGCCGGTGCTCTCGGTCTTCACGCTCACTGATCGCCGCCTCGAAACGGGCGAAGTCCTCGTCGGCGAACTTGGCGAGGGGTTTCGCGGTCTGGACCAACATCCGCAGGGCGACCTCGGAAGCCATGCCGGTGCGGGCGCGCACCGAGTAACCGAGGGCCTTGGCACCACCTATAAAACGAGCCAGGTCGGGCCCGAGAGGGCTCGCCGGCGCCTCCCGCAGGACCGCGTGCAGCTTGCGACGGAGCAGGTAGTCGTAGCCGGGGCACAAATAGCCTTGCAGCATCAAGAAATTGAACAGCGGCTGCAGGTGCGCCTTGGTGCCCTCCAGGCGCGCCCAGAGGGGCAAGGCTGCCCAGACCTGTGGGTCGGGGAAACGGGCGAGGAAGACCCGCGCCCCGTTGTAAAAGGTCCTGTTACCAACTCCTCGGGCCTGCAACCAGTCGAGGTAGTCGCCGTAGATATCAGTGGCCTCATCGGGGACCGCCATAGCAGCATGCGCCATCAGGTCCGCCCCCAGGAACGCTGACGGGCGCGAGCGGCATCATAGGCGGCCCGTAGATGAGCTGGGGCCAGGTGCACGTAAACGGCCGACGAGTCGACGTGGTCGTGGCCCATCAACGCCTGGATAACAGCCAGGTCGACGCCGGCTTCGGCCAGGGAAGTGCCGAAGCTGTGGCGCAGGGCGTGAGCGTGCCCGGCGGCCACGCCCGAGCGCTCCCGGTGGTAGCGGAACACGCGCCGCAGCCCGGCGGGGGTCAACGGCTGTCCCCGGTGCGGTCCCTTGGCCACCACGAACAACGCCTTGGTAGCCGTTTCGGGCCGCTCGGCAAGCAAGTAGGACTGTACGAGGCCGGCCACGTCGGGGTCGAGGGGCACCCGGCGCTCTTTGTCGCCTTTGCCGACGACGCGTGCCCACCCGCGGCCAATATCCACGTCGGCCACCTTGAGGCCCAGCACCTCGGCCGAGCGCAAGCCGGAGAACAGCATCAGCCCGGCGATGGCGCGGTCCCGTTCGGTGCGGAAGCTCCCCACCAATGCGGCCGTCTCGCGCCGGTCGAGTCCGCGGGGCAGGCGGCGAGGCACCCTCACCCGTAGCGCCGACCTTGGGCCCGGCCGGGCCAGGTGGGCCAACAAGCCGCTGCGCTGGCCCTTGGCTGCCCGCCGGGCCGCCGCTCCCCGGGGGACGGGGTTGTGGGCACCTGGGTCGCGCATGCAAAGGAAATTGAACAGGCCCGATATCGCAGCCAACCTGCGGTTGATGGTGGCCGGGGCGAAGCCGACCGCCCGGCCGCTCTCGATCGCCACGACGTTGTCGTACTGGCCGGGCAGGCGTGCCGAACGGCAGTCCGCCAAGTACCTCAACAAGGTCTCTGTCACCACCGTGGCCAACGCCACGCCTTCGTCGTCCAACCAGCGGGCGAAATGCAAAAGGTCGAAGGCGTACGAGCGGACACTTGCCGGCGAGTAACGGCGGTCCGCCAAGTAGCCGAGGTAGTCGTTGAAGGCCGCCAGGTCCTCGTGCTCCCCGACGAGCTCCCAGCGGTCCCCACCGCCTTGGACGACCAGCTTCTCGGCCATGCGCCATATGTAACGCCAAGTGGCTGGCCCGGTCAAGAGGAAAACCTGTGGATCTCTTGGAAAGTTATCCACAATATCCACAGTTTCCACAGGCCACTACTACAACAACTACCTATATTGGCCGGTTAACAGGGGTCGTCCGGGCTTGGAGTGCACCAGGCGGGCTCCCAGGCTGGCGCACGCCCGCAGGAGCTGGCGGGAGACGTAGGCAGACCCGTTATCAACATTGTGCCGACGTCGGCACAACTTGGATAATGCCGACACTTGGGTTATGCCGACATCTTTGAGGAGGAGCTGCTCAGCAGGGGTGGAGGGCATGAACTTGTCGGCATAATCCTGGGCCCCCGGGCCATCCTTGTCTGTCCGTTCACAGACAAGGAGGAGTAGATGAGCAGGCCGAAGACCCGCGTGACACAGGTGCGCGTAAGGGGCCCGTTGGCACCATTCGTGGCTCCCTACAAAGAAAGTCTGAGAAGTTACGGTTACACGCCGCTGTCGGTAGTCAACGAGTTGCGCCAGTTGGC
>JBEKNX010000327.1:0-5499 GCA_049522375.1 Acidimicrobiales bacterium
CGGCCGTCGCTGGCGTCGTCGACCCCGGAATCGATGGCCCCGTCTTGGCCACTGTGCTCAATGCCAAGGTCACGCTCGGCGTCGTGCTATGGGCTTTGCGCAGGACGGGCTGGGCCCCGGGGAGGGCGGAGCTGCAGCTGCCGGGACGGGCGACGGGGGCCACCGTGCTGGCGCTGACCGGGTACTCGATGCTGGTCGCCGTCGACACGCTGATGGCCCGGCACATCTTCCCGGCGCTGTCGGGCAACTACGCCGCTGCCGTCACCATCGGCCGCATCGCACTATTCCTGCCCATGGCCGTGACCGTCGTGGTCTTTCCTCGTTTCGTGAGCGATGGCGGACGGGGGCCGCGGGCACATCGGCTCCTTATAGCCGGCTTGGCCGGCGTCCTCGGCCTGGGCCTGGCCACGACGGCTGTGCTCACCGTCGCCCGTCACGTGTTCGTGGACGCCCTGTTCGGCTCGCGCTACGGCCAGGCCTCGTCGTTGGTGGGCCTGCTGAGCGTAGAGGGCGCCGTCCTCGGTGGCGTCGGCCTCCTCACGTACTTCCACTTGTCCCGGCGATCGCGATTAGCGGCCGCCCCCGCCGTTGCCGCATTCGCCGTGGTCGTAGTCAGCCTTTGGGCCCGCCCCGGTCCGACGAACCTCGCCTTTGTCATGGTTGCCGCTTCCGTCGCCGTTCTGGTGGTGATGGTCGCGGCGGCTCTCGGTGGTCGCTCGGCACCTCAAGCAACGCGCTCAACCAGCGAGACGCCTGCCACCACATCTCGCGCCAATTAGGACCAGTAAAGCCGTACCATCATCAAGCTGCCCAGGAACGGAGAACAAGTATGGGACTGCCCATCAATGGCACCGCACCGGATTTCGAGGCCGGCACCACCAAGGGGAGGATCCGCTTTCACGCAAGGCGACGGTCATGATCTTCAGTCAGCACTATCTGGGATGCCTTTCGCATGCGTCCTATGTGATCGGCGACGAGACGACCGGGCGGGCGGTCGTCGTCGACCCCCGCCGTGACATAGGCGTTTACCTGGCCGAGGCGGCAGCAAAGGGCCTGCGGATAGAGAGGGTGATCGAGACTCATCTGCACGCCGACTTCCTCTCCGGCCACCTTGAACTAGCCAAGGAGACGGGCGCGGTCATCTCGTTCGGGGAGGGCGCCGATCCCGACTTCCCGGCCGATGCGATGGTCGATGGGCAGCGGATCGGTTTGGGGGAGGTCACCTTAGAGATCCGGGCGACCCCGGGCCACACTCCCGAGTCCATATGTGTGCTGGTGTTCGAGCACCCCGATGACCCCGTCCCCTACGGGGTTCTCACCGGAGACACACTTTTCGTCGGCGATGTCGGCCGACCTGATCTGCTCGCCTCGTCGGGGAGCGGTTTCACTGCCGACAGGCTCGCCCGACTGCTCTACCACTCGCTGCACGAGCGCATCCTGGACCTGCCCGACGAGACCAGGGTCTTTCCGGCCCATGGGGCCGGCTCCGCTTGCGGCAAGCAGCTATCGAGCGAGACCAGCTCGACTCTGGGTGAACAGCGGCGGTCCAATTACGCCCTGGCCGCGATGACCGAGGATGACTTCGTCGCCGCGGTAACCGAAGGGCAACCCGTCAGGCCCCACTACTTCTCCTTCGATGCCCAGCGCAACCGCGAACCCCATGACCTCCTCGATGAGCATTCGCCACCCCCGCCGATGGACCTCACTACCGTGCTGGAACGCCAACAGGCGGGCGCGCTGGCGCTGGATACGCGGGAACCGGCGGACTTCGCCGCCGCCCACCTGCGAGGCGCGATCAACGTCGGCCTGCAAGGGCGCTTTGCCGAGTGGGCGGGCGCTGTCTTGGATCCCGAGCCCGACATCGTGCTGGTCGGCGACCCGGCCACCGCATTGGAGAGCCGTATCCGATTGGCCCGCATCGGGTTCGACCGGGTAGTCGGCTACCTGAGCGAGCCTGGGCAGGTCCTCATCGGTCGCCCCGATCTGGTCGAGGCCAGCTCTCGGCTGACTATCGGACAGCTGGCCGAGCTGATCGGGCTGCAACCCGACATCCAGCTGATCGATGTCCGCAACCCGACCGAGACGGTGGCGGGCATGCTGCCCGCCGCCCGGGTGGTCCCGCTCGCCGTGCTCGTCGACTCTCTTGACAGGTTCGACCCCGAGGTGCCGGCCGTGGTGTACTGTGCCGGCGGCTCTCGGTCGCTCGTCGCCGCCAGCGTGCTGCGCCACGCCGGCTTCGTCGAGGTTTCGGACCTGCTGGGTGGTTATGGAGCCTGGGCCGCCGCCGGCCTTCCGGTGTCAAGCGCGGATGTGACCGAGCCCGTCGCCGTGACCGAGGTCGCCCCCTTAGAGGCGCAGGCTCTTCTCCAAGGCGGCGCCGTGCTGGTCGACGTTCGCGAGCCCGAGGAATGGGAAGCTGGCCACGCACCACAAGCTCGGCTCGTCCCCATGGGCCAGGTCGACAAACGGCTCGCCGAGCTGCGAGGAGCGCCAAAGATGCTGGTCGTATGCCGGTCCGGCGGCCGTTCAGCGGCGATCGCTCAATTGCTCACATCCCACGGTCTCGACGCCGTCAACCTGGTCGGCGGAATGCGCGCCTGGGCCGAGGCGGGCCTCCCGGTCGTCACCGGCACCAACCAGCCCGGCGACATCATCTGAGCGGAGCCCTCGTTATGCAAACGGAGGTTCGATCGTGCCGCGCCGGTCCTTGCTCATCGGCGGTTAGCTACCTCTACGCAGGGCGTTTGGAATAGTCTCAAACAGCGGTGAGGTCGATCGGTTCGGGCCCGTGCGCTGCTCCTCACGGGGGCCAAGCAAGGTGCGGTTCTCGTCTACGTTCCACTCGGAGTCGAACTGCTGAGGTGCAAAAAACCCGGGTTGACGGCCGAGTTCTCGAGTTTCGCCCACACCCCGTCGACCGGCACGAGCGGGGTGTTCCCTATGGTGTCCAAGACCGATGCCGGCGTCAGGGCCGGACTGTGACCCCCGTTCTCAGCGGCCGCGCCGGTACCGGTACGCTCCGGTCACGATCTGGGCCCTCCGGTTAGATCACCGGTGGTTGCGACGACCAGGGGAAATCGATCCAGCCGTCGGTGCGGGCCCAGTAGTAGTCAGGTTCGACTGCCGACCACGGCTTCTTGTACAGCACCGCACTACGCAGTTCTTTGACATGGGGACGGACAAGGTCGCCGATCAAGGCCAGGGTGATGCCCGAATCCGCCACGTCGTCAGCCACGAGGACTTTGAGGCCGGCCAGGTCCACCAGCGGCGGGGTCGGCGGTAGCACCACCGGGACCTCCATCCTTTCACCGATGCCCGTGTAAAACTCCACGTTGATCGCGGCGCAGTTCTTCACACCGAGGGCGTAGCCGAGCGCGCCGCCGACAGGGAGGCCACCTCGGGCGATGGCCAGGACGAGGTCAGGGCGGTAGCCGGTCCCGGCCACATTGACGGCGAGTTGCCGGCTGGCAACACCGAAGACTTCCCAGGTGAGCACTTCAACGTGGTGGTCAGTTGTAGTCGTCATGATCCCTTCTCCGGGGACAGCGTTGCGGCGGGTAGGAAGTCTTCGACCGAGCCGCTCGGAGCCGGCGACCAGGGCGTAGCGGACATCAGAGCCCACAACTAGACCGTACAAGATGGTGCCGGCGCGGTCGAGGATCCCCGGCGGCCGCCGACAAGGCCGATAACAAAAGGCACTGAAGCCCACCAGGAGCAGCCCCGCCTCCGGCCCTGGTAGGCCATCATGGTCCGATGGGACATCAGGCCGGACCGGCCTATCCAGCACGGGCAGTGAGGGGGCCGTGACGGTGCCGATGAGCGACGGCCCGACCGAAGCGGGGGCCGCCTCGGCGGGCGCAGGCAACGTTATCGACACCCACCGCCTCGAGGCGTTCAGCGACGGCGTGATGGCTGTGATCATCACAATCATGGCCTTCGACCTGAAGACCCCGGGCGCGGCCACGCTCCACGGGCTCGCCAGCCGTCTGCCCTCTTTGCTGGTCTACGTCCTCAGCTTCACGGTCATCGGCATCTACTGGAACAACCATCACCATCTGCTCCGAGCGACCGGGCGTATCAATGCCGCCGTGATGTGGACGAACATGCACCTGCTGTTTTGGCTGTCGCTCATCCCCTTCGCCACCGAGTGGGTCGGGACCACCCACGCTCGTACCCTCCCGGCGGCCACGTACGGCGTCGTTGCCCTCGGTGCCGCCCTGGCGTACTTCGCCCTCGTGCGAGCCATCCTGCGAGCGAACTCCGACGATGCCGGCATTGCCGCCGCGGTTGGCAAGGACATCAAGGGGATCATCTCGCCGGTCGTGTACGTAGTCGGTCTCGGGCTGGCCTCCGTCAGCCCGTACCTGGCCTACGCTTGCTATGCCGCCGTCTCGCTGCTGTGGTTCGTACCCGACCGGCGTCTCGCGGAAGATACGTGACGCTGGGCTTCTCAAAGCTGACCTGCGTCGCCCTCCCTTCTTACGCTGAGAGGGGCGACCCGAAATCCGCTAGATCACGAACGGGCGTCCGCGCCCGCTTGGCGGGCCCTTAGGCGGAGGGAGGTCCAGCTGGCGTCCGACGACCAGCCGCCGTCGACGGGCAGAGCCACCCCGTTTATGAAAGCGCTCTTTGAAGCATCGGCCAAGAAGGCCACCGCCATGGCCACGTCGGCGGGAGTGGCGAAACGGGCCATGGGGACCTGGCCGGTGATATCACTGTCGGTGTAGGCCCCACCGCTCTGGTCTTCGGCGTCCATCTCGGTCTTTATCCAGCCCGGGCATACGGCGTTCACCCGCAGTCCTCGGCCCCCCCACTCCGCCGCCAGGGTGGAGGTGAGACCGATAAGTCCGTGCTTGGAAGCGTTATAGGCCACTCGGTGCGACACAGCGCGAAGTCCGGCAACCGACGCCACGTTGACGATCGAGCCTGACCCCGCAGACAGCATGAGGGCACCGAACTCACGGCAGAGCAAGAAAGGTCCCGTGAGATTGACGTCGAGCACCCTGCGCCACCCGTCTGTCGACGTGTTCTCCGCCGGGGCGATCAGCGAAATCCCCGCGTTGTTGACCAGGACGTCAACCTGGTCGAAGCGCTCCCGGAACGCCACCACCAGCTCGAGCACGTCCGTTTCGACCGCCACGTCCGCTCTCCACGGCCAAGCTGTGCCCCCACCCTCTCCGACCTCGGCGGCGACGGCCCCGAGGTCAGCCATGTCCACCAAGGCGACGTCGTACCCTTCCTTGGCCAGCGTAATGGCAATTACGCGCCCCAGGCCTCGGGCCGCCCCGGTCACTACAGCGACAGGCCTATGTCCACCGGTCACCGTTCGCCTACCGCTCACCACTCGCCTAGTAGGGCGGCTAGCCCGTTATGCCTCGTTGGGGTCAGGGTGCTCATGGGTCACCTTCGGTAGCATCGGTCGCTATAGGGAAGGATGGCTGCACGATGAAGATTTCCGACGTCAAAACGTTTCTCGTCCATGATGAGGAGCGTCCCGAG
>JBEKNX010000328.1:0-5472 GCA_049522375.1 Acidimicrobiales bacterium
CTGGGTTCGTTTGTGCTGGTCGCCCACCAACGCCACGCCGAGGTGCTCGTGCCGGCCATCGACGACCTGTGCCGCTACGCCGCCGTGCCCGTCTCCGGCCTGGACGGTGTGGCCGTCGACGTCGGCCCGGGCCTGTTCACCGGCCTGCGTGTCGGTCTGGCCACGGCCAGGGCGATCGCCACCGCCCGGGGCATCCCGGCGGCCGGGGTGACCAGCCTGGAAGCGCTGGCTCATCCCCACCGGCGCAGGCCAGGCCTGCTCGCCGCGGTCGTCGACGCCAGGAGAGGGGAGGTCTTCTCGGCGATTTACGTCGGTGGCAGCGAGGTCCTCGAGGAGCGGCGCCCCGCCCGCATCTCCAGCCCCGTGGACCTGGCCGCCGAGCTCGGCACCCTGAGCGAGCGGCCGCTCGCCGTCGGCGACGGCGCCTGGCGCTACCGGGAACTCCTGGCGGGCGTCGCCCAGGTAGCCGGCCCGGCGGACGCCTCGCCTTCGCCCCTGGTGGTGGCCGAGATCGGCTCGGGCCGCCTTACGCCGTCGTTGCCTGAGCCTCTTTACCTCCGCCAAGCCGACGTGCGCATCGGTTGGGAGCAGATCGGTGGTCGGGTGATGGGCACTGGAGCGCCGGCCCCGGGCGCTCCGCTGGCTGCCGCTTCCGGGGCGGTTCGTCCCAAGCTGGGCCCATGAGGCGACGCATGTTGCACTTGGCTCGCCCGGCAGTGGTCATAGAACCTATGCGCCGGCGGCACCTTCCCGCCGTGATGCGCATAGAGCACGGGGCACACCCCCGGCCCTGGACCATCGGCATCTTCAGCAGCGAGCTGGCGCAGGGCGACGCCCGCTATTACGCCGTGCTGCGGGCCGACGGCAAGATAGCCGGCTACGGAGGCCTCATGTTCGTGGCCGACGAGGCGCACGTCACCAACATCGCCATTGCTCCCTCGCTGCGCCGGCAAGGCCTGGGTAGCCGGCTTCTGGCTCACCTGGCCCGGGAAGGCGGCCGGCGCCATTGCGTGGCCATGACCCTCGAGGTCCGCATGGGCAACGCGGCCGCTCAGCAGATGTACCGCAATTTCGGCTTTGTGAGCTCCGGCATCCGGCGCAATTACTACCCCGAGACCGGTGAGGACGCGCTCATAATGTGGCTCTACGACCTGCTCTCGCCGCAGGTGCAGGGGCGCCTGGACGAGCTGGAGAAGAGCCTGTGAAGGTCCTCGCCATCGAGACGTCGTGCGACGAAACGGCTGCCGCGGTGGTCGAAGACGGCCACCGCGTCCTGTCATCGGTGGTGAGCAGCCAGACCGACATCCACGCGGATTTTGGGGGCGTGGTGCCGGAAATCGCCAGCCGGGCACATCTGGACCTGGTTACGCCGGTGGTGGCCGAGGCTCTTTCCCGAGCCTCCAGTTCCCCGGCTGAGCTCTCGGCCGTAGCCGCCACGATCGGCCCGGGCCTTATAGGTTCTCTGCTGGTCGGCGTGAGCGCAGCCAAGGCCTATGCCTGGTCATGGGGCGTCCCCTTTGTCGGGGTCAACCATATGGAAGGCCACCTTCACGCCGCTTTCCTCGAAGACCCGGCCCTGTCGTTGCCGATGGTGGTACTGCTTGTCTCGGGTGGCCACACGATGCTCATTTGCATGCAGGACCGCACGGCGGGCGAGTACACCCTGCTCGGCCAGACGATAGACGACGCCGCCGGCGAAGCCTTCGACAAGGTCGCCCGTTTTCTGGGCCTGGGCTACCCGGGCGGTCCGGCCATCGAGCTACTGGCCCGTCACGGATCGCCTGACGCCATGGCCTTTCCCCGGGGCCTGGCCGGGAACGGTTACGATTTTTCCTTCAGCGGTCTAAAAACTTCCGTCGTGCGTTATGTCCGGGCCAACCCCGGTGCCGGGCTCGCCGACGTGGCTGCCAGCTTCCAGGAAGCCGTGGTCGACGTACTGGTCGCCAAGACCCGGAAAGCGGCGGCAGAAATGGGAGCAAAAGCCATCTGTATCGGCGGTGGCGTGGCCGCCAACACGGCCCTGCGGGAGCGTATAAAACAAATCTGTCGAGAAGACGGCCGCGCTGCCTTTATACCCTCCCGGTCCATGTGCACGGATAATGCCGCCATGATCGGAGCCACCGCCTGTTACCGCTTGCGGAAGGACGGCCCTACGCCGCTCGACGCTCGTGTCGACCCCAACCTCAGGCTCCCGCTCTTAGGCCGCCCGTGACGGTCAGAGGGGCATGGGATAGTCCTGGCGACCGAGGCGTGCGAAATCGGCACCGCCGGCCGCCGTGCCCGGTTGCTCGGGTGGCGGGCCGAGCGCCTCGCCGGTGGTGTGGGGGCCGACCACTACCCGGTCGCGACCATCACGTTTAGCGACGAACAACGCGGCGTCGGCGCGACTGATGAGGGTCGCGAGATCCTCTTTGCCCAACGCCTCGACGACCCCGAAGCTGGCGGTGTAGCGAGGCAACCCGGCGACGGTAATGGCGGCGTCGAGCCTGGAGCGGAGAGCATCGAGGAATTTCTGTGCGTTGAGCACGGTACATGTCGGCAGGGCGATGACAAACTCCTCACCGCCGTGGCGGCCGATGACGTCCTCGGACCGGAACGAGCTGCGCAGTATCTCGGCGAACAGGACCAGGGCACGGTCGCCGGTGGCGTGACCGTAGGTGTCGTTCAACGCCTTGAAGTGGTCGAGGTCGGCCATGGCCAGTGACAGCGGCCCCCCCCGTTCGAGCAGCGAGGCGACCTTCTGCTCGAAGGAGCGGCGGTTCAACAGCCCCGTGAGCCCGTCGGTGGCGGCTTGAAGCTGGGTCTCGGACATGACGCGGAGCAACCCGACCCGGGCCCCGGCCAGTTTGGCCAGGGTTTCCAGGTCAGAAAGCTGAGTGTTCTGGAAAGGGGCATCGGACGTGCCGGTGGCGTGCATCACCCCGACGGTGCGGCCCATGATCGACACCGGGACGCACAGGGCCCGAGCCGGGCTTTGGGGGCGGCCGCGCAGCTTCGGGCAGGCATCGAGCGCCTCGCTGTCGTTGAAATGCTGTACCTGGGCCCGGCGGGCCGCCGGGCAATGGTCCGGCGAGTCGACCGAGCACCCGGGCGGGTCGCCCGTGGGGGATGCCGAAGCCATGCGCTGGAGGTGGGCATGACTGTTGTCGGCCAGCAGTAGTTCGATCGGCGAACCCGGAAGGGTTATGGCGAAGGACCTTTCGATCACGGTCATGACCTCCGCCTCGCCGTCAGCCATGTCGAGCGCGTTGGCCAGCCGGCTCTCGAACTTCTGCCCGCGCGCCCGCTCGTCAACCCCGTCGAGGGCGGCGTTCAGAGCCGTCCCCATCTGGCCGACCTCGTCTGAGGAGTCCACGCCGATGCGTCTGGTCAGGTCGCCCGCCGCCACTTGTTCGAGGACCTTCACCGCCCGCCGCAAGCGGGTGGTGATGGAACGGCTGACCAGGGCCCCGATGCCGAGGGCGAGGCCGAGCGCGGCGAGCATTAGGGCGACGACCACCAGCCGGTCTCCAGCGTCCCTGGACGAAGCCGCCGCGAGTGCCGACTCGCTCTGCTTCTCGATCTGTCCTTCCAGCTGAGCGAGCGGGGTCGTCACCGTGTGATAGGCCAGGGCGGCTACGCCGGCGTTGGCGGCCTTCAACGTCGAGGGCGTCCCGGCTCTGAAGTCGGCGATGATCGTGTCGGTCAGAGCGACATAGGCGTCGAGGGCCTGGCCCGCTTGGCTCAGCTCCGCTCGTTCGACGGTCCCGGTGACCAGGGTGCCCAGGACGGCGCTGTCCGCCCGGGCTGCGGTAGTGCTCTGGGCCAGGCTCTGCAGATCAGCCGAGGGGTCGCTGCGCGACGTGAAGTCGTACGCGACGGAGTTCGCGGCGACGGCCACGCCCGCCGCGTCCAGCTGGTACTGCTTGCACTCCTGGGTCAACGCCAACGCCTGTCGTTGCGACGACGTGCTGGCGATCTGCTGAGACGCCAGCGTCCACGCCAGGCCGGACGTGATAGCGAGCAGCACGGCCATGCTCCCGAAGCCTGCCGTCATCCTGCTGCTGATCTTCACGGTCTTCTCTTTTAGGCCCGATTAGCTGGGGCCGCGGCGCGTCTTGGACTTGGCCATAACGCTAGATCGGCCGCTGCGAAGCGAGCCTGAGCTCCTAGGTGAGGTCGTTGTACGCGGCGTAGGCCCCGCCGCGTCGGGCACCTTTCCATCGTGACTGATCGGCGTCACCGCCTGGTACCGTTTGCACACCGATGGGCTCATCGCCAGACGTTTCTTTCCCCCGCCAACAGGCCCGTACCCGCCGTTTTTCCCTCGGAGCACCTCGCACTTTCACGGTTTCGCCCGACGGGGAGCGGGTCGTGTTCCTGCGCTCTCCGGCCGGGGACGACCCCGCCACGTCGCTATGGGTGTACGACCGGGCAACAGGCAGGGAGCGAGAGGTGGCCAGCGCGGCCCGGCTCCTCGGTGCCTGGGCGGAACACCTGACCGATGAGGAGCGAGCACGGCGCGAACGCAGCCGCGAGCTGGCGGGCGGCATTGTCGCGTATGCCTGCGACGAGACCGTCTCCCACGCCGCCTTCGCCCTGGGCGGCAAATTGTGGTGGGTGAGCCTGGACGCCGGGAGCGAGGTCGGGCCGTCCCTGCTGCCCGGCCCAGGCGGCGTGGTCGACCCGCGCCCCAGCCCCACGGGGCAGCACGTGGCCTTCCTGTCCGGCCCGCGTCTTTGTGCGGTAGCCACGACGGGCGCGGACGAGCACCGCGTCCTGGCCGAGGAGGCGGGGGAGGTGACCTGGGGGGCGGCCGAGTTCATCGCCGCCGAGGAGATGGGGCGTTCCCGGGGCTTCTGGTGGTCGCCAGACGGCTGCTCTGTGCTGGCTGCTCGGGTCGACAACAACCCGGTGGCCACGTGGTGGACGTCGGACCCATCCGTGCCCGGCACTCCTCCCCAGGCCCATCGGTACCCCGCCGCCGGTACGGCCGACGCCCTGGTCAGCCTGTGGCACCTCCCGGTGGTGCCGGAGGGCGGGGGCCGGGCACAGGTGGGCTGGGACGACCGGAGGTACCCGTACCTGGTCTCGGTCCATTGGAGCGGCGGGGGCCCGCCTCTCCTGCTGGTGGAGCAGCGGGACCACAAGGCTTGCGCCGTCCTGTCCGCCGACGTCCAGCAAGGCACCACGTCGGTCCTGGCCGAGGGGGTCGACGACGCCTGGGTGGACCGGCCCCCCGGCGTGCCCGCCTGGACCGAAGGCGCAGAGCTCCTGTGGGCGGGGGCCGACGCCGGGACCTGGCGCCTAAAACTGGGCGAGCGGTGGTTGACCCCGCCCGGGCTCCAGGTGCGGGAGGTCACCAGCGTGGGCCGCGGCGTAGTATTCACGGCCTCAGCCGAGCCCGAGACGGTCGAGGCCTGGCGCTGGTCCCCCGACGAGAGCGGCCTCCAACAGCTGACGTCCTCGGGGGGCGTCTCCATCGCCTACGGC
>JBEKNX010000329.1:0-5461 GCA_049522375.1 Acidimicrobiales bacterium
TGAGGCAGGCCGAGGCGATGGCACCGGCGCTGGCCAGAGCTTCGATGTGGGCGGCAGCGCCGCCCGCTCCCACCGGTTGGGACTGGCGGGGGTCGCCCAGCACCCAGACCGACCCGCCCGGACAGGCGTCCACCGCGGCCAGGACGGCCTCGACCTGGTCGGTCGGGGTCTGGGAGATCTCGTCCAGCACCACCACCGTCCCCGCCGCCAGGGGCCCGTTAGACAAATCGATGCGCAGCCGGGCGATGGTCTTGGCGTCCAGGCCGGCGCCGGCCAGCTCGGCCACCGCCTTGGCCGTGGTGGCCACCGCCACTACGGCCCGGCCGTCGGCGGCGGCAGCGCGGGCGGCGGTGTGCAGCATGGTGGTCTTGCCGTAGCCGGCCGGTGCCAGCACGGCCCGCAGGGCGCCGCCCTCGCCGGCCAGCACCCGCACGGCGGCCACCTGGTCCTCCCCCAGGCCGGGGGCACCGGCGAGCGCCGCCTCGGTGGCGGATGTGGCGACCGCGGAGCTGGGGCGGGCGGCCAGGGTGCCCATCAGGGCCAGGGTGCGGTCCTCTAGTGCCCGGTGCGCCGCCGTCGACCACTGCGCCGGTCGCGCCCGGTCCGCCTCGGTACCGGGGGTCAAGCGCACGGCCAGGTCTGAGCTTACGAACCGGTCGGCCATGACAACGATCTCCTCCACGGACATTCGGCCGCCCGAGAGAGCGCATATGTGCTCGACCACATCCGCTTTGGTGAAGCGAGCCGACCGGGAGCACAACCCCGTCTCCGGGTCGACCAGGGCGGCGGCGACCTCGTCCCAGCCGGGCGCCCCCGACCGTGCACGGTCCGAGCAGAGCGCCCGGTCCAGGTCGGCCCCGGTGGCCAGCCCCACCTGTCCCGCTTCGCCCTGCCACCGCCCGGCCAGCAGGCTGGGGGTAAGCGAGCGGTCCTTGGCCGCCCTGGTCGCCAGGGACGCCTCGGCGTCGGCCCGCATCCGCAGCGCCGGCGACTCGTACGTCGCCCCTTTGGCCTCGAGCTCGGCCTCGACCTGGGCGCTGCGCTTGGAGAACGCCCGCAGCTGGGCGGCGCTGAAGCCTTCCATCTCCCGGGTGTTGTGGCGGTCCGGGCCCCAACGCACTCCGAGCTTCGTTGTCAGGGCCCGCTGGAGCTGGTTCTGGTAGACCGAGCCCGCCGCCCGGGCCCAGTCGAACAGCGGGCCGGCATCGAGAGCCACGTGGCGGCCGTCGCCCGAGCGCTGCACCAGGTTTGGGACCAGACAGTGCGTATGTAACTGCGGGTCGCCCTCCCGGCTGGTGCGGTGCACGAACCCCGCCACCACCCAACCCCCCGTGCCCACCCGGTGACGGACGCCCTGGGACTGGGCCCGGGCCAGGGCGGCGCGCTCCTCGAGGAAGCGGAGCGCCACCTCTACCGCCTCCCGGTGGGCGGCGGCCACCACCTCGGCCACCGGCTCCGAGCCAAGCGCCCACAGGAGCGACACGCTCTTCGGGCACGAGAACGTCAGGTCGAACGCCAATACCAAGCGAGGCCGGGAGCCGGCCAGCAGGTCAACGTCGGCTAACGGGTGCTTCCCGTCCACCAGGGCCCGCAGCTGGTCAGCCTCGACCACACCCGACAGCCCAAGGCTCTCCGCCCACTGTCCGGTCCACACACCCGGCGACTCCCCCACCCCGACGTAGTACTCGTCGACGCTCAACGCCACCGACGAGATCAAGTACTCCGCGTTCGACAACCCCGTCACCGTCAACACCAGCGATCACCCACTATCCCCACCACCACGACCCCCACGACACCCGTCAGCACCAGCACCCCACCATCCGCCAGCACCAGACCATCCGCCAGCACTCCACCAACGACCGGCACTCCACCAACGACCGTCAACGCCAGCCACGACCCAGCCCCTGCCCCCACCGCCACCGCCACAACCCCCACCAGATCCCCAAACCTCGGCAACCCACCAATCACCGGCACCCCACCAACCATCCACCCCTCACCCCCAACAGGCCAAAGTCGCACAGACACTTGCCACCCCTCCGGGGAGGCAACCCCAACCGCGCTCACTGCGACGCCGGTCACAGTTCGAACGCTTCCTGGCCGGGGCATTGCGGGGGCGGAGACGAGGGCTGTGCGGGCGTCCCCGAGCGGTGGGGAACGGCCGTCGCCGGAGCTACCTCTGCCGGCACGGGCACCGGTGGCTGTCCCGGGCGCGGTGCGGTGGTGCTGGGCGCCCCCAGGCCTGGTGCGGCCGTGCTTGGTCGGACCATTGTCGGTCGACCCGTGTGCGGCGGGGCCAGTTCCGGGGCCGCCCCGTCCGGCCGAGCCAGGCACGGCCTCTCGATGTCGGGTGACACCAGCTCCGGGTGCTCCACGGGCTGCGAGCCAACGGGCGGCCGTCCCGCACCCTGCTCGTCCATATGTGGATCCGCCGCACGAGGTGACAGAACTGTCAGGCCGGCGACCGAGCCGAGGACGTAGACCGAGAGGCCGAACCGGCCTGTCGGTCCCTTCTCCCGCTCCAGGACGAGGAGCCCCCGTTGGCGAAGAACGCGGAGCGCCGCGGCCGCCGTTCCCGCGTCAAGCCCGAGCTGCTCGGCGACTTGGCGGGCCGAAGTGCGGGCCACCAACCGGCCACCCTCGGCGGCGGCAGCGAGGGCGACCTCCTCCAAGGCCACCCAAACCAGAGGGCGCAGCTGCCTGCGCAAGGTCCGGCTGGCAGTCGAGACCACAACCGCAGGACCGTCCTGGGGACCAGGGACCGGTGCGGGCATGGGGAGCTGGTTCAAGCCGCTCCACCGGTGCCGTCGCCGTCGCCGGCACTGCCGACAGCGGCGAGACGGTCGATCGCCGCGCGCGGGATGCGGATGGTGCGCCCCAGGCGGACCGCAGGCAGACCCGTTTGCCCGTCGCTGGCGAGCCAGGTGTTGACCAACTCGTAGGCGGCCGAGGCTGAGATCCCCAAGATCACCGCGGCCTCCCTCACGCGCAGGAAAGTGGGACCGGCTGGCTTCATGACATTACCTCCAGATAGTGGGAACACAACTGGACGATTATACGCCAGCCAAGCACCTAGAGGTGATCTCAACACAACCTGGAAGCAATGCTAAGCTTTGGACATGGTCGGACGCAGACGGGCACCCACGGGCAACGAGCCCCAGTTGCCCTCCGAGCGCAGCCCCGGTGAAGCGGACCTGAACGAGGTCGTCGCCTACAACTTCAGAGCCGCCCGCGAACTGCGGGGCCTGACCCAGGAGGAGACGGCGCAGCTCTTGGAACGCTTCTTAGGCCAACGGCTCCCCCAGGCCAGCATCTCTGCCATTGTTGACGATCACGTAATTCCCTAGGCGGGGGTGCAGGACGATCAGGTAATTCCCCACCCCCTCGATCAACGTTTTCCCCACCCGGTCCTCCGATAGCTGATAGCTCTCCCTTCGTCCCCCGAGAGACGG
The DNA here is from genome assembly GCA_049522375.1 of Acidimicrobiales bacterium. GTDB lineage: Bacteria > Actinomycetota > Acidimicrobiia > Acidimicrobiales > Palsa-688 > Fen-671. The sequence goes on from JBEKNX010000329.1 coordinate 3,450, forward strand.
AGGAGACATGGCAAGGAGGACGTTCCAGATGGTTGACGTTGTAGAGATCCTGGCCCATTGGTACGCGGGCCGGCCCAAGGCCGAAGTAGCCCGCAGCTTGGGGGTGGACCCCAAGACGGTCCGCAAGTACGTGGCCGCGGCAGTAGCTGCGGGCTTGGCGCCGGGCGGCCCGCCGCTCAGCGAGCAGCAATGGAGGGTAAAGGTGCGGGCCTGGTTCCCGGCCCTGGTCGAGACCCGGTTGCGCCAGCCGACCTGGTCCGAGATCGACCGGCACCGGGAGCGCATCGAAACGCTGGTCGGGGTGGTACCGGCCTCGGTGGCCCACCAGCGCCTGGTCGACGAGGCCGGCCTCAACGTGAGCGTGGCCAGCTTCCGCCGTTACCTGCGGGCGCACTTCGCCGACGAGGTCCGCCGGGGCGAGGTGGTCGTCTGGCGCCCGCCCGTAGACGCCGGTGACGAAGCCCAGGTGGACTACGGCTACCTGGGCACCTGGGCCGACCCGGCCAGCGGGCGGCGCCGGCGTATCTGGGCCTTTTCCATGGTCCTTACCTACTCCCGGCACCTGTTCGTCTACCCGGTGGCCGTCATGGACCAGCAGGCCTGGGTGGACGCCCATGTGGCGGCGCTGGAGTTCTTCGGTTCATCTCCGGCCCGGGTGGTGCTCGACAACCTGCGGGCCGGGGTCCTAAAGCCCGACATCTACGACCCGAAGATCAACCGGGCCTACGCCGAACTGGCCGCCCATTACGGGCTGCTCGTCGACCCTGCCAGAGTGGGGAAACCCAAGGACAAACCGAGGATCGAGGCCGTCCAGCTCTATATAAAACGGAGCTTTTTCGCCGGGCGGGAGTTCGTCTCTCTGCCGGCGATGGTGGCCGAGGCCCGGCGTTGGTCGGCCGAGGTGGCAGGGCGGAGGACGCCTCGAGCCCTCGAGGGGCGCACTCCCCTCGAGGTTTTCGAGGCCGAAGAGGCTGGCGCCCTCCAGCCCCTGCCGGTGGTGCCCTTCGAGCTTGCCAGATGGAGCCGGCCCAAGGTCGGCCCCGACGCCCACGCCAAGGTGGGCGCCACCCTGTACTCGCTGCCCTACCGCCTGATCGGCACGCGCCTCGACGCCCGGGCCACGTCGGCTGCCGTGCAGTTCTTCCTGGTCGGCGAGCTGGTCAAGACCCATCCCTTCCAGGCCAAGGGCCGGCGCACCGACTGGGCCGACCTGCCCCAAGAGCGGGTGGGCTTTTTCATGCGCAACCCGAACTGGTGCCGGGCCCAGGCCGCCGTGGTCGGCCCGGCGTGCGACGCCCTGGTCGGTGAGCTGTTGGCGCTCAACGCCCTGTTCCGGCTGCGCCAAGCCCAAGGGGTGCTCCGTTTTTCCCAGCGCTATGGCGATGACCGCCTGGAAGCGGCCTGCCTACGGGCCATAGAGGCGGGTGACCCCTCGTACAAGACGGTGAAGGGCATCCTGGCCGCCGGCACGGAAAGGCACCCGGTGCAGCCACAGTTGCCCGGCACCGGTGCCCCGGCCTGGCTACGAGGCCCGGGCGCCTTCGGGGAGGAGCAGCGATGACCATCTCGCCCCATACCCAGCTGGCGCCCGTGCTGAGATCGCTCCGCCTCACCGGGATGTTAGAGACCCTGGACGCCCGCCTGGCCGAAGCGCGCTCCGGCACCCTCGGCCATGTCGAGTTCCTCCAGGTGCTGTGCCAGGACGAGCTAGCCCGCCGGGACGCCGCCGCCGTGGCCCGGCGCCTGAGGGCCGCCCACCTGCCCAGCGCCGCCACCATGGAAGGTTTCGACTTCTCCTACAACCCGAAATTGCCCACGGCCCAGATCCGTGACCTGGCCCGCCTGGAGTTCCTCGCCGCCGGGGAGGGGTTGTGCATCTACGGGCCGGTAGGGGTGGGCAAGACGCACGTGGCCGTGGCCCTGGCCCACCAGGCGTGCCGGCGGGGCTATGACGCCCTGTTCGTGACGGCCAGCCGCATGCTGGCCGACCTCGCCGGTGGGCACGCCGACCG
>JBEKNX010000330.1:0-5434 GCA_049522375.1 Acidimicrobiales bacterium
TGCAGTTCGAAGGCGAGCGGTCCGAGATGACAACCGTGGTGGTCCCTTCCGAGGAGCGAACGTGCTGACCAGCCAGAGGTTTTCAACGGCGTCAAGGCCTAGGGCCAGGCGTTGGTACCGGTCCCGTATCGTCGCTCTACCAATTGCCTTTGCCGCCCTCGCCACCAGCACGGCGGCGGCGACGGCATCGGCCTCCATCTTGCCTGGCGCACCCAATGGCACAGGGCAGACCGTGAGCATCAATTCCGGGGACGCCGCCGGCACCGAGCTCACGCTGACCTCTAAGACCATCGAGGTACCTTCCTCATGGCTCAAGTCGGTCACCGCCGGCGGCGCGACGTACACCTTTGCCAACGCCAGCGGGCCCTTGGCCAAGGTCGCGGTGGGCAAGGTCATCCTGATCGAGGGCCAGGACGCCATCGTCGTGACCAGTGTGAAGCGCTCCGGGAGCCAGCTCATCGTCGGTGCCGCACCGGCCTCGATCGGCGATGTCATCGAATCAGGCCAGTTGAAGGTGACCGGTCCTCCGGACATGGCCCAGGCTGTGGGAGTCACGGACGGTACGTCCGGTTTATTGCCCGCATTGGCCCCCGTACTGGGATCAGCCGCAGTGGCTGGAGGAGCTCGCCGGCACCCCGGAGCGGTCCTCACCGCCTTCCCGAGCTACTCGTACAGTGGCAAAACCAGTAGTTTCTCCTACTCCGTAACGTTCGCCGGCGCGTCCAACGGGATCCATGTCACCGGCACCATCTGCTATGCCTGCGACAGCGCGCTCAATATCAACGCCAAACTGGACGGGACCTTCACCTGGGCTAACCAGGACCTCGACATTGACCTGGCCAGCGGCAAAGTCAAAAGCGGGTCGTTCGGCATATCGGGAATGAGCAGCGACCTCGACCTCACCTACACCGTGCTCCGGGGCGCCTCGCCCGGTGTTGGCGCCAAGCCGCCCGTGTTCAAGCTCCCCGTCTCCTTCGAAGCCCCCCTGTGCATCTGTGCGGGCATCCCCGTGTACTCCAAGTTCGAGCTGGCGATCTTGGTGACCCTCGGCATCGGGGCCAAGAACTCGACTATCCAGGGTGGGGCCCACGTCACGGTCACCGGCTCGGGGTCGGTCTCGGGCACCGGCTTGGGCGGCGCCAGCGGGTCCTGGACGGGCGGCCACATAAAGGGCAACTTCATTACCGGGACAGCCTTGACCCCGGCCTCGGCCGGGATCGTGGTCGCTCTGCAGGCCAAGTTCGGAGTCGGAATGGGCGTCAAGAACGTCAATGCCCTTTATTACATATCCCCGATCTTCTCGATAGGAGAAACGACGGGTTCGGCTATCGCCGGTCTGGCGTGCGTAGCCTTCGATGGCGACTTCAGTATTACCGGCAATTTTGAAGTTCAATTGCTGGGGTTCAAGGTCTCGACCCCGGCCACGACGCTTTGGGACAAGAGGGAGTCGTACAAGCAACCGCCCTGCTGAGGCTCCTGGGCTGCTCGACGGCACAGTCGATGTAGGTGGCGGCACGGCCCTGGGCCGCTCGCTGTCCAGGCCACGGCAATATGTCGAGATGCAGATCCGGATCGAAGCCTCGGACCTTCCCGGCAGCTCCTGCGCTCCTGGCGGTGGCGCTCCCGACGGTTACCACGGGGTCTACGTGGGGGTCCAGCGCCGCAACAAGCGAGGCGAGCTGCTCGGTCTCGTAGCCGGCGACGCGCCTTCGGCCACCTGGGACCTCGACTGCAAGGCGGTCCCGGGGCAGGACGGGGCCGACCTCAGCGGTCGTTACATCCAGGGCCCACCCGGTGGCCGGTTCATCTACCTCTCCTGGGTAACTGTCGATGAAGCCGGGAGTTCCACGCTGTTCCGGCGAGCCAAGCTGTGGCTCGACGCCGTCCCTCCGGCCGTGATCGACATGGCCCAGAGGTCGGGCCTGATCGTCGGGCGTCTGGGCCTGACGGACGCCAAAGGGAACCCGCGATGCGCGTCGGTGCGGCCTCCCGTGGTCCAATGGTCGGCCGAGTAGTGCCGGTCGGCTGAGCCATGCCCAGGATCGGGTTGGTGATCAGGGATGTCTACCGACGGCCGGGCGGCGAGGCTCTGCCGGCCCACTTGGAACGTCGCTACGGGATCCGCGTCGCGGCCACGACCAAGCTCGTGGCCGGCGTGTACAAGGTGCAACAGGACGGGGGACCGACGTGGGTGGCGAGACTGTCGGTGACCGGCCGCCCGGTGGAGCGCGTCGAAGAGGACGCCGAAGTGCTGCGCTTTCTCCAGGGACATGGCGTCCCCGCCGAGCGTTGCGCCCACCCCGAGCCGGTCTCCTGGCTCGACGGCCGGGCTGTCCTGGTCACCGAGCACGTCGAGGGGGGCGCCCTGCCCCCGACCCCAGTCGCTCGGCGCGCCCTGGGGGACGCCCTCGGCCGGCTCGAGGCTTTGCCCACCGAACCCGGCCCCACTGAACGCCCTGCCGGCTCCCTGCACCACCTGCCCGACTACGAGGGCTACCCGAGCCAGGATCTGGCCGCCGCGGCTGCCCTCCTGGCCGACCTCGAGGGGCGGGTCCCGGCCGAGTACGAGCGTACCTACCAGGCCATAAGGGGACTACTGCCCAAGGGCGACGACGGCCGGGGCCTGCCAGAGTCGTTCGTGCACCCCGACCCGGTCCGTGGCAACGCCATTGCCACCCCCGCCGGGCCTGTGCTCGTGGACTGGACGGGCGCCGGGCGAGGCCCCCGGCTCTCCTCGCTCGCCGCCCTGCTCGGGAGCTTGGCCCCTCAACACGTCGACGACGTCCTCGCCGGTTACCGGGCCCACACGGACCTAACGGCCGAGGAAATGGACCGTCTCGAGGGCGTCTTGTGGGTCCGGGCCCTGTGGCTGGCCTCCTGGCAATGCTGGCTGGCCGTCGTTTCCAGCAAGGTGACCAGCGCGTTCGTGCCGGACGGAGCGCGCATCGCCGCCATCGCCTCCCGGGCTCGGGCCACCGCCTAGAAGAGCGTTGCCACTGCCGCCCTCGATGCCGTAGTCAAACTTCGATAACCCGGCCAGTACCGCCCGCACTCCGCAGTAGATGGCGAATTTCTGTACTGTCCGAGCTCACAGTGTCTGCATGCCTCTGTGTCGCCAGCAGCGCCACAAGAGCATCGGTTACGTCCGACGTGCCGCTCTTGGCGAGCAGCCCACCTACGTCGTGGGCGTCCGGCTCCGTCATCGGGACCACGTCGCAGCCTCGCAGCAGGCGCCGCAGTTGGACCTGTGACGGAGAGCGGCTCGCCTGGGCCAATACCGGGGCGGGGACGACGGGGACAACTCCGGCCTCGAGCCGTACTCGATGGTCCGCCCAAAGTAGCCTGTCGTTGCGGTCGGCGGCGATGAGCGCCCCCGCATCGTAGATGACCGGCTTAGGCTGACCGGCGGGCACTTGACCTACCGACGCGGGCTCGTGCTGCTGCCAGCTCGGCCGCCGTCAGCTCTCCCTGCTCGGCCTCCCACTCCGCAACCGCGGTCAAGCCGTCCCTCAACTTGAGCGCTTTCCTGGCCGCCGCGGTCATCCAAGCCGAGACGCTCACACCTTCGGCCTCTGCCGCCGCTACCACCCCGGCATGCACGTCGGGGTCCACGGTTATAGCCAGTTTCGGTGACGGACGACCTCTCGGCACCTCCAAACTATACCACTAGAGTAGGATGCTTAGGGTCGCATGTTCTGCGCAGCCTGGGACCATCATCATCTGGTACGCGGCCAGCGTTTAGCGGGAATTAGTCGAACGGGACCGCTTCCCGGAACCGCCGGATGGCGTCGATATGCGCCGCCGGCGTCGCCAAACCGGCCTTCATGGTCACCACACGGACGTGGCTCACGTTCACGGAGCGCCAGAACTCGAGCTGGCGCGCCCACTCGTCCGGGCCCCCGTCCGCCAGCTCGATCCCACCCTCGATGCCGAACCTTTCGGGGTCGCGCCCCGCCGCCGCCACGTAAGCGCGAACACGCTCGATGGCCGTCTTGGCCCGCTCTCCCGCCCGGATTTGCGGGAACCACCCATCGCCGATCTTGGCGGCGCGATGTACCGTCGCCTCGGAGCTGCCGCCGATCCAGATGGGGATGGGCCGCTGCACCGGCAACGGGTTTACCCCGGCCGCGTGCACATGCTCCCAGTGACCGACGAAATTGACGCTCTCTTGGACGAAGAGGGCACGCAGCAGCGCTATCTGCTCCTCGCTGCGCTTGCCCCGGTTATGGAAATTCGCGCCCAGGGCCTCGTACTCGACCATGTTCCATCCGATCCCGACCCCCAGGCGGAAGCGCCCTCCCGATAGGACGTCGACCTCGGCGGCCTGCTTGGCGACCAGCACGGTTTGGCGCTGGGGGAGGATGAGGACGCCGGCGACGAGCTCGATGCGTTCGGTCAGGCCAGCCAGGTAGCCGAAGAGCACCATTGGCTCGTGGAACAGGCTGTGCAGGTCGTAAGGGCCGTTCCACCCCGGACGTACCCGGGTGTCGGCCCCCACGACGTGGTCGTAGGCCTGCACGTGGCTGTAGCCGAGGTCCTCGGCGGCTTGGGCGAAGTCGCGCACCATCAGCGGGTCCGTCCCTATCTCGGTCTGCGGGAAAATCACGCCGATCCGCACCAGCCACCTCCTGTCCCGGTCAACGGCACGCCGTTGACGTCCACGTCAGCGAGCTGAGCTTAATCCTCCGGGCAACGGGCCGAAAACCTGGCCCCACGGCCGATGGCATTGCCCTCTTCTTATATGCCCGCCACCGCGACCACGGCTGTGCCGCACCGTTCAAGCGGTGTTGACACCGCGTGGAGCACCCAAAGCGCGCTGCGTAATGTGCTGTCAGCTAAGTTGGCTCGGCCGCGAGCCAGGAGCCCTGCGAACGTCGCCGCTCCTTCAGCAGCTCGGGCCGGTCTGCTAGGGCTGCCAGTGGCCGAGGCGCCCCGCTCGGCGTGCCCGGCGATGACGGCATCATCGCTTTGTCGGCAACCTGCCTAAAAGCGCCTTTGTCTCAGTGGCGACCCGACCGCTAAGCCAGTTGTGGACGTTCTTCTGCCACAGCCAAGTTGCAGCTCCGAAGGCATCGCTTCCGTTATAGGGTACGGAGGCCTGGTCCCGGGCCACAACTTCATTAATCACGGATGCCGCCAGCGCCTGAATGTGCTCGATATTTCTCTCGCGGTGGAAAGTTTCCAGAGACCTAAGTCTCATGCGATGTAGTAATGGTAGGTCATTAGCGAGCACCGTCAGCGCCTCAATAAATTCATCGGCCGTTTCACATATATACCCGTTCTCACCATGCCTTATGAGCTCCTGTATTTGTCCCACTGGGGTGGACAACACGGCACATCCTCTTTGCATGGCGTCCATCGCCGGTATTGGCCCTCCCTCTTGGTATGACGTACAGATATACACTTCGTGGTCGTCGATCAGTTTCGTGTAGTC
>JBEKNX010000331.1:0-5432 GCA_049522375.1 Acidimicrobiales bacterium
CACCGAGGTGGCGTCAATGGTGGTGTCGGTCCCATCATCGGTACCGATGATGACGACCTGGTCGCCGACCATGATGCCGCCCAGTCCGGGCGAGCTCTGCCCCGGCTCCCAGAAGGTGGTGGTGGCAGATACATCGACGTCGACGGTCGTGCTCGGGTCGCCGGTGGTGATGGTGAACATCGTTGGCGCCGAGGTCCCCGGTGCCGGTACGGTGGCGACGACGCCAGTGGTGCCGTAGCCATGATGGAAATGGGAGCCTCCCCACCATGGAATACCAGGGCCACCGGGACCACCGGGAAAACCTGGGCCACCGTTACCGGGAGGGCTACCCGGCCCCAAGGGGGCAGCGCTGGCTATCGTCGAGCTCCCCAGGGCGAGAGCCCCGGCCAAACCGGTCGCCAGCCCGGTATAAAGCACCAGGCGGGCCGACTTCCTAATAATAGAGGTCTCTCCGGCGCCTACACTGCTCCGGCTTTTCAGTGACATCTCGTTCTCCCCATCATCGAAAATGTCCCTTGGGCAGTTAGCCCGGGCGGCAGGACATCGCTTTCAGAATATCACCGGTGATGTCGCGCACGTCCTGTGACCAGGACGGCTGCGTCTTGCGCCCTCTCGCAAATTGTGACGGATCTGTGATGCACTGTGATGAATGTGTGAAGCCACCGGGCCGCCGGCCCGTTCCGGCCATAACTCCTCGCCAAAGGCCACCAAGGCGGCATTTGGCCGGTAGATGCCATTGCGACTGACGAGAGCGTCGCAGGACGTCGAGCCGGTGGGGAGCGCGGATCACGGCGTTGCCGTGCCGGTCCGGCGGCCACGCCTTGATGACGGTGCCGGGCGGGGGGGCCTGCCCGGCACCGTCGTCCTTGCACCCCGTCACGGCGCGCGCGCCGTCGAGCCGTTGCCGCGCCTGCCGGACGGAGGAAGGCCTAGTTTGCCCGCGTTCGCATAGGCTCACGGGACCTTTGTCGCCTCGCGCGGTGCGTGGCATTAGAGGCGAAGGTCATATAGTCAGCGAGTGCTCACCTCTCGGCGCCGCCGCGCCGGCTCCTTCGGGTGCCCGTGGGCCGGGCCGGGCTGGCGAGGCCTCCGGTACGATAGCCCGCGGTGCGGCGCGTGAGCGGGGCCGGCGGGGCTGCGCCCGGGGCGGCCGGGCCCAGGATGTCCCGGCCATGGCCCATTGTCCTGGTCATTGCCCTAGCTGCGGCGTTCAGTCTCGGGGTCGGCTGGTACCAGCTGCTGGGCATGGGGGAATGGCACCAGTACCTCGAGTACGACGACGGGGTCTGGTTCGGCACCGCCGTCCGCCTCGCCCACGGGATCCTGCCGTACCGGAGCTTTGTCGACGACCAGCCCCCGGGCGTCCCCGTCCTCATGTTGCCCTTCGCCTTGGTGTCACGCTCAGTGGGCACGCGCACCGCCTTTGCCGTGGCGCGCCTAGCGGTCCCGCTGGTCGAGACGTTGGGGGTCGTAGCCCTGGGATGGGCCGTGCGCCACCGCGGCACCCTCACCACGGCGGTCGCCTGCGGGGTGATGGCCGTGTACCCCCTGTGCCTGATCGACCAGCGCACGGTTATGCTCGAGCCGTTCTGCGCCACGTTCTGCCTGCTCGGTTTGGCGGCGGTGTTCCACCAAGACCGCTTGAGCGGGCGCACCGGGCGCCTGGCCGCGGCGGGCGCCTGTTTCGGTCTGGCCGGCGCGTGCAAAGCCTTTGCCCTGCTCCCCTTCCTCGTGGTCGTGGCCGCCTTGCTGGCGTCGCCGGCCCGGCGGCGCCTCGTGCCCTTCCTGGCCGGCACGGCCGTGAGTTTTGCTGTGGTGTGCGGCCCCTTTTTCGTCCTGGCACCGGGCGCCTTCCTCCATGACGTGGTGGTCACGCAGTTCGCCCGTAGCGGCGTCTCCGAGCCGTCGTTGTACGACCGGCTCGCCTCGCTGGTAGGTTCGCCGCCGTCCACGGTGCCCACCGGGCTTTCTGACCACCTGGACCGGGCCCTGGCTGTGCTTGTCGCCGTCCTCATCGGCGCGCTGGTCGTGGGCAGCTATACGATCGGGCGCACCTGGCCCCGGCGGCACCGGGGGCGCCACGGGAGGGACAGCCACGGGAAGGGCGCCGGACGGTTGACGCCACTGGACGCCACCGCCGTGCTCGTAGCCGTGGTCACGGGGACGGCGTTGGTCGAGCCGGCGGCGTACTACTACCACTACGCCGCCTTTTTCGGGCCTCTCCTGGCCCTCATGCTCGGGCTGGCCGGGGGGCGCCTCGGCCAGCGCGCCCCTCGAGTGCTGGCCATGTGCACGCTGGCGGTCCTGGTGGTCGGGGCAGTCCACGCCGTGCAGACCGTACGGGCCAGTCCCGGGGGACTGCCCAACGTCGCCCTCATCGACCGCCTCGTCCCCGCCGGTGCCTGCGTGCTGGGGGACGACGCCCCCACGCTGGTCTTGGCCGACCGGTTCAGTTCCAGCTCCCCGGGTTGCACGGCCGTCACCGACGCCTTCGGCACGACGATCAGCATCGACGGCGGGTACCCGGCCAGCACGCCTCAGGGGCACTCCGCCAAGACAGTGGCGACGTGGTTGGACGCCCTCGAGCACTGCAATTATGTGGTGTTGGCGCTCGGCTACCAGGAAAGGCGCATCCCGTGGGGCGCTCCCGCTTTGCGGAATTACGTGGGCTCCCACTTCGAGACGCTGACGTCGTCCGGTTACATCATCCTGCGTCGCCGGGCGCCCTCCTGACGATCACAAGGGCAAAGGCTTAGGTTGCTTCTTCCTGAGCCGGTCGTTCTTCTTCAAGGCATTCATGCGGGAAAACAGTGAAGGACTGGCACAAGCCGCACCAGCCGTAGTTGCCTTCGACGTTGTCAGGTACAGCGTCTGCTAGTTGCGCCATGGGAAGCCATGCAACCACGCGGAAGGGCCGAGCGACCATCGATGCTAAAAGCCGCCGACTTTTCGCACTATAGGTGCCCCGAGCGACGCTAGAAGTGATGGCGATGACCGATCGGCGGCAGACGAGGTACCCGCTCACGCCAGGCCTCGCATCCCGGCGGCGACGTCGGCCGGCGTGGGCATGGCGGCGATCTCCTCCGCCAGGGCCTGAGCCTGCCGGGTGTTGGCCGACCGCGCCGTCCGGACCGTGGGAACCGGCTTGGTCACGGGATCACGACCACGCTGCGCAGCACCTCCCCCCGGCCCATGCGGGCGAAGGCCTCTTCCACGTCCCCGGTCCCGATGGTCTCGCTGACGAAATGGTCCAGGTCGAGGCGCCCCTGGCGGTAGAGGTCGATCAGCATCGGGAAGTCGCGGGCGGGCAGGCAGTCGCCGTACCAGGACGGCCTGAGCGCCCCGCCCCGACCGAAGAAGTCGATCATCGGTAGGGCCGGGAACATCATCTGCGGGCTGGGCACCCCGACCTGGACCACCGTGCCGGCCAGGTCCCGGGCGTAGAAGGCCTGCTGGAGGACCTCGGGCCGGCCCACGGCCTCGATGGCCACATCGGCCCCGAAGCCCCCGGTGGCCGCCCGGACGGCTCCGACCGGGTCCTCCCGGCTGCTGTTGACAGTGTGGGTGGCGCCCAGTGCCCGGGCCCACTCGAGCTTGCGGTCGTCGATATCGACAGCGACGATGGTGGTGGCGCCGGCCAGGCGGGCGCCGGCTATGGCGGCGGCTCCGACCCCGCCGCAGCCGAACACCGCCACACTGTCGCCGGGCCCGACCTCGCCGGTGTGGATGGCGGCCCCGATCCCCGCCATGACGCCGCAGCCCAGCAGGCCGGCGGCCTCGGGCCGGGCCCGGGGCACCTCGGTGCACTGGCCCGCAGCCACCAGGGTGAGCTCGGTGAAGGCCCCGATCCCCAACGCCGGTGACAACCGCGTCCCGTCCTTCAGGGTCATCGGCTGGGTGGCGTTGAAGGTGGCGAAGCAGTACTGCGGCTTGCCCTTCCGGCACGCCCGGCACGCTCCGCAAACGGCCCGCCAGTTGAGGACGACGAAGGCCCCCGGGCTGAGCCCCCGCACATCGGGCCCGACGCGCACCACTTCGCCGGCCGCCTCGTGGCCCAGCAGGAACGGGAAGCCGTCAGAAATGTGGCCCTCGCGGTAATGAAGGTCGGTGTGGCACACGCCGCAGGCCTGGACCCTGACGAGGGCCTCGCCCGGCCCCGGGTCAGGGACGAGCACAGTCTCCAGGGACACGGGCCTACCCGGTCCAAGGGCGACGACGCCCTGCACTTCGTGTTTCATTGTGGCGACCTTCTCTCGCGCAGTAGTTCTTCGACGGTCTCTAGTGCCGCTGCAGCCTACTGCCGGGGCATCTTGGCTAATCTCTCCGCGCCGTGATGGATCTCGCTGAAGCTGCTCTCGCTGGCGCCCTCGACGCCGGTGCCCGCTATGCCGATGCCCGCGTCATGGTGATGGCGACCGAGTCGATGTCAGCCCAGAACGGGGAAGTCGAGGTGCTCCTCCAGGGCGAGCGTGCCGGTATCGGGGTACGGGCGCTTATCGGCTCCTCGTGGGGGTTCGCGGCCACCGCTGAGCTGTCGAGCCGCGGCGCACGGCGAGCCGGGGAGCTGGCGGCCCAGACGGCCCGCGCCTCGGCGCGCCTGACGGGGGCGCCGCTGGAAATGGCTCCTGTCCCGGCCGTCAATGACCACTGGGAGAGCGGCTGCGCCGAGGACCCTCTCTCGGTGCCGCTGTCGGAGAAAGCCGACCTCCTGGCCTCGGTCACGTTGGCGGCACGGGCGGCGGGCGCCCAGATCGCCCAGGCAAGCTATGACATCTGGGACACGACCAAGTGGCTGGCGACGAGCGAAGGCAGCCGCATCTCCCAGCGCATCCGGGAGTGCGGTGCTGGCATGTCGGCCACGGCCATTGGCGACGGCGAGACCCAGCGGCGCAGCTACCCTGGCATCCGGGGCCAGTACGGGACCAGGGGATGGGAGCTCGTCCGCCAACTGGACTTCCCCGGCAATGCCGGGCGCGTCGGCGAGGAGGTCGTAGCCCTGCTGGTGGCGCCGGCCTGCCCCGAGCGGCGCTGCGACCTGATCCTGGGCACCGAGCAGATGGCGCTGCAGATCCACGAGTCGGTGGGCCATGCCACCGAGCTGGACCGGATCCTGGGCTGGGAGGCGGCTTTCGCCGGTACCTCATGGCTCGAGCTCCCGAAACTCGGCTCTCTACGTTTCGGCTCCCCTCTTATGAACATCACCGCCGATGCCACGCTGCCCGGCGCCCTCGGGTCTTTCGGGTACGACGACGAGGGTACCCCGGCCCATCGCGTCGAGATCGTGCGCGAGGGTACCTGGGTCGGGGCCCTGTCTGGTCGGGACTCAGCGGCGCGGGCGGGACTGCCGGCCGGCGGCATGGTGCGCGCCGACGGCCACAACCGGATCCCGATGGTGCGGATGACCAACATCGGGCTCTTGCCTGGCGCCAGCT
>JBEKNX010000332.1:0-5385 GCA_049522375.1 Acidimicrobiales bacterium
GCGGTTCGTAGTACTCGAAGTTGACCTTTTTTGATCCGAGTGAGAACTGCTGGTTGTGCAAGAACATTAACATCAGCACGTCCGGCTGCTTGATCAGGTCGTTCCTGTAGATGCGGTCATAAGACCAGTGGCTGTACAGCGGGAAGTCCTCAATTGGGACCGCGTCGACGTCGACGTGGGGCAGGTCGAAAAACCCGTCATGCTGCTCGATTATGCCCGTGGCCGGCTCGACCGGTACGCGCATTTGTGCGGCCATGGCGCGCCACGTCGCTGGTTCGGAAGGCTTTAGGCCTATTCGCCTGATAAATTGCTGGTACTGGCCGGGCGACTTGGATCCCATCGCCTCCAGCACCTCTAGGGTAAACTCAAAGGTCTTCTTGGCCATGAAGTTCGTGTAGGCGTTGTTGTGCACCATCATCTGGAACTCGTCGGGGCCCATCACGCAGTAGTAGCCGAACTGCGCCGTGCGCGCCCCCCACTGCCCCCGCGTGGCCAGGAAGCGACAGATCTGAACTAGCATCTCGATCCCATGTCCGTGCAGGAAGTCTTCGTCATTTGTCACGTTTGCGTAGTGCCAGATCCCATAGGCAACGCCGGTACTGGGCTGGAGCTGGAGGCTGGCGTGCTGCCACATGTCGCAGCACTCGGTACCGTCCAGCGTCGCGATCGGGTAACACGCGCCCTCACAGTCCAAAGCCTTCGCTCGCTCCAGTGCGCCGGGCAGGCCGCTGTAGCGGTACTCCAAGAGGTTCTTCGCCGCCATCGGGTTCGTGAACAGATAGAACGGCAAACAGTAGGTTTCTGTGTCCCAAAAGGCGTGCCCCTGGTATGACTCCCCGGTGAGCCCTTTCGCCCCGATGTTGAGCCGTGGGTCACTGCCGTGGTACGTCTGGTGCAGTTGGAACATGCAGTACCGAATGCCCTGAAGGTTGTCCTCGTCGCCTTCTATAGCGATGTCGAACTTGTCCCACATGTCCGACCAGTACTTGCGGTTGTCCTCGACAATGGAACCGAACGAGGTGCTAGTGAGGGCCGCGGCGCGTTTGGTGGCGTCCGCCCACGTTGCACCCACCGTTTTGGTCCCGTCCTTTTCCGCGTGCACGCGCACCAGCTTGTCCTGTACGAGCGGGGTCCCTCGTTCCAGTGGCAACGTGAAGCGGACGCCGAACAGAGGGGTTCCGCTCCCCTCCTGCACCGGCTCTGGTGGGCCGGGCTGAAGGACAAAACTGGCGTGTACCATGTGCCCACTCGTCTGGGTCTGCCCGAGGATCCCGTAAATCCCGCCTTGTTCACCGCTTCTCATGGCTGTGAACAGGCTCTTCCGCCGAGACTCGTGCACAATGGAAAAGTCGAGCGCGGCGCACACAAAGACCGGGCCGTCGAAGTTGAGCGCTTCAAAAACGATGCGCTGCGCCCCGAGGGATGGCGTGATCATGCTCAAGGTCCGCAGGAAGGTCAACCTTAGGCACTTGCTGGTCCGCGTCGTCCAAGTGAACGACCGCGACAAGATCCCTGACCGCAGGTCGAGGGCTCTCGTGAACTCCGAAAAGGCGCAGGTCCCCAGGTCCAGCCGTTCGCCGTCGAGCTCGATGCGAGTCGCCAGCCAGTCCACTGTGTTCACCATGTAGCAGAAGTGGTCCACAATGCCCCGATAGGGCGAACGGACGGTCGGCGACTCCTCAAACACGCCGTTTAGGTACACACCCGCTAACCGGTCGCCGGAGTACCCCTCGTCGAAGTAGCCTCGCACCCCCATGTACTCGTTCCCGAGCGAGAAGATGGATTCGGCCGTCCGGCCATGAGCGGGGTCGAAACCTTGCTCCACTACCTTCCAGGGATCGACGGTGAAGTACCTGTCGGCGACCTTGGCCACCCTCACTTGCGCTTCCCATCGCCGTCTACCCGGTGCGCTCTGGCGGCAACATCTCTTGCGTGGCTTACCGCAGTAGCCATCGGGTCATCTCTTTTGAACAGCTCCCTCGTCAGCGTGCGGGCGCGCACGACTGGACGGCCTTCCGCCCTCGGGCGGCCTAGTCCCGCAGTGTACGCTCCTTGACAGTCTGGTGCAAGATCCCGACAGTCGGCCCAATATTTGGGACAGTATCACGTCCTGGTAGTCGTTCAGGGCCAGCAAGTGCTCAACGGCGGGCCGAACCAGCGAAGCGCGACCGGGGTCAGCCGGCGCCCGGGCGAGTGGTGGCGTTGGCGGCGGTGGCCCGCGCCGGAGCAGGTGCCGTCGAACCGCGCACCACTAGCTCCGGCTCGAAGAGCAGCCGCTCCGGCGTGGCCAGCGTCCCGTCGATCTGGTTGACAAGCAGTTTCACCGCGGCCCGGCCCATCGCCTCGATCGGCTGACGTATGGTCGTGAGCGGAGGGTCGGTGCACGTCATAAGGGCGGAGTCGTCGTAGCCGACGACCGAGACATCAGCCGGGACGCGCAAGCCCAGCCTGCGGACCGCTCTGATGACGCCCAGGGCCAGCGGGTCGCTGGCACAGATGATGCCCGTCGTGCCGAGACCAACGAGCCGTGTCCCGGCCGCGTGCCCTGCTTCCAGGGAGAACGGCACACGCTCTGTCCACTGCTCCCCGTCGGCAGGCCGGCCCAGGCGCCGCCTCATCGTTTCGAACGCCGCCAGCCTGAGCCGGCTCGGCCTGTGGTCCTCGGGGCCGAGGACGATGCCTATGCGGTCGTGGCCCAGGGCGTGAAGATGACCAAATGCCTGTTCGGCGGCTACAGCGTCGTCAGTGGCGATTTGCGGGAAGGGCAGGTCCTCGTTCGGGGCGTTCACCAGCACAACGGGTAAGCAACGCTCGCTCAGCAGCCTGTAGTGCTCGTGGGCAGAGTCTGCTTCCGCGAAGTTGCCGCCGGCGAAGATCACCCCGGAGGCATGCTGGTCCAGCAACATTTTCACGTAGTCCGCCTCCGACAGGCCGTTGGGCCCGCTGGCGCAAAGCACGGGAGTAAAGCCCAGCTGGGCGAGGCCTCCCCCGACCACTTCGGCCAGGGCGGGGAAGATAGGGTTCTGCAACTCCGGCACCACCAGACCGACGAGGCGCGCTTTGTTGCCACGCAACTTCGTAGGACGTTCGTAGCCCAGCACGTCCAGGGCCGTCAGCACCGCTGTGCGAGTCGCCTCTGACACGCCTGGTCGCCCGTTCAACACCCGGCTGATGGTCGCTTCGCTGACCCCCACCTTTTGTGCGACATCGGTCAATCTGCGTGTCATCGATGCAAGTGTACGTCTGGTTCTGCCGCGGTTCTGCCGCATGTCTTCGGTGGCTCTTCGGGGCATCCCGGCACCGGGGCCCACTCCTGACCGGGAGCTGAGGAGCACCTGTACGGAACTTTAGACATCTCTGTCCATATTTTGCAGCCTATCAGGGATTGACTTGCACTGATCAGTCGGTGAGCGTACACTAGGCGCTGTGCCGCCAAGGGGGCGGCGGGCCGTCCAGGGTGCGCGAGCCGGGTACGGCTTAGTGAGCGCACTGGAGGACCGGAGGCGCACTACTCGAGGCAGGTGCGACGAACGAACGCCTGCCAAGAGCTTCGCGTTGTAGGGCGCTTCGGCTTCATGCGAGAGCCCGAGAGGGGCTTAGCCCACGGAAGCTGAGAAAGCTAATGAGAGGGGAACAATGAAGAGCCACACCCGTTCGGCGATCGCGGCGTCAACGTTCGCAGCGGCTGCCGTAATAGCCCAGGGGGCCTACGTCGCGTCCAGTTCGGCGGCGACCCCGATGGGATCCTCGCAAAACGTGACGATAACGGTCAACTGCGAGCCAACCCCCGGCACCGAACCCGGCCGGTCGAACTGGATCGCCGACCAGAACACCTTCATGAAGGAGAACCCCGGCGTCAAGGTCGTATCGGACGACGAGAACCCTTGCGACAACCCGAACACCTACTACCCGAAGCTCGCCTCAGGAAATGAAGAGAGCGTCTTCTATTCCTATCTGACCGATATCCAAGAGTCCATCGCGACTGGGCAAGTGGCCGACATCCAGCAGTACCTGCCCAAGAACGACCCCGCCATCAACGACATCCAGCCCTCCGTCCTGAACGTGTTCAGGGGGAAGAACGGTGACCTCTACGGGCTCCCCGCCGCCAACTACACCATGGGCCTGGTATATGACAAGGTGCTCTTCAAAGAGGCTGGTCTCAACCCCGACGACCCGCCCACAACTTGGGCCGATGTCCGGACAGACGCTAAGAAGATCGCCGCGCTGGGCAATGGGATCGTCGGGTACGCCGACTACAGCATCTACAACCAGGGTGGCTGGCACTTCACCGCAGAGATGTACTCCTACGGCGGTAGCGACGTCACCGCCAACGGCAAGCACGCGAACTTCAACAACGGCATCGGTCAAGGGCTACTGCAGAACCTCTGGAACATGCGCTGGGTGGACAACAGCATGGGCACCCAGCAGCTCCTGGACATCCCGATCGTCCAGGGTTGGTTCGGTGCCAACAAGGTCGGCATGATCATTGGAGCCCCGGACAACATCCCCGCGATCGTCCAGACCTATGGCGGAAAGTACCAGAACTACGGCCTGGGCGCTCTGCCTGGCCTGAACGGCCCCGCGGCCTCCACCCTCATGGGTGGCGACGGCATGTTGTTCAACGTCCACGACACTCCTGCTCAGATCGAAGCAGGTATCAAGTGGGCCGAGTTCGAGTACCTGACGCCCGGCGTCGCCGCTAACAACTGGGCCCGCGCCGCCTCACAGAAGCAGGAAGTCGGCCTGCCCGAGCCTGACCTGTGGACCGGCAGCGAAGCGAAGTTGAACGCCACCATTCAGGCCAAGTACGCGAACGTTCCCCCTGGGGACTTTGCTGGCTTTGAGAGCGCGATGCTCACGATGAAGTCCACGATCGAGCCGCCCGATGCCCAGGCGATCTACTCGGTCCTTGACACAGTTATGTCTACTGTACTTACCAGCAAGAACGCCAACATCAGCGACCTCCTTAAGTCTGCGGCGTCCAAGGTCAACACGACGCTCGCCGGCTATTGGGGTGAGTGATCGCTTGCGATCTGCTGGCTAATTGCTTCTGAAGACTCCGGCGCCGCCATGGCCTTCTCATGGCGGCGCCGGAGACATTTAGTCCGCCTGACGACCTGTAGAGTGAGGCAAGACATGGCCTTTGCGGTTGCCCCGGTTAGGCCCACGAAAGGATCGCGGCGGGCTGAGGCCGGCAGCGCGGGTCGGCGGAGCCTTTCGAACAACCTCAAAGCTTATGCCCTCGTCATACCGGCACTATTGTGCTTCGCCCTCTTTTCCTGGTACCCAACTATCAAGGTGTTCTTCCTCGCCTTCGAGAAGACGAGCTTCTCGGTAGGAGGCAATCATTTCGGCGGCCTGGTGAACTACCGGACGTTGATGGCG
>JBEKNX010000333.1:0-5373 GCA_049522375.1 Acidimicrobiales bacterium
GGACTGCTCCTGCACCGGTACGAGATCGAGGCGAACGGGCTTGTCCGCCAGGCCCGCATAATGCCCCCGACGTCTCAGAACCAGCTCTCCATAGAGGCGGACTTGTTCAGGGTGGCTGAGGCGGGTTTGGACCTCTCGCACGAGGATCTGACGCGCCGGGCCGAACTGGCCGTGCGCAACCACGACCCTTGCATAAGTTGCGCCACCCACTTCCTCGACGTGACCGTCGAAACCAGGCCGTGACCGTGCCCGGCCCCGTCGGTTCCCGGCCGTTGGCGGTCCCCGAGCATGAGCCCGCGTCCCGCACCGTCGGGCCCGTGTGCCCCCCTCGGGTGGTCCTGGCCGGCATAGGCAACGAGATGCGCGGCGACGACGGCGTCGGCCCGGTCGTCGCCCGGAGGGCGGCACAGCTGAGCTCCCTGCCCGGAGGCGGCTTTGTCACCTCGCTGGCCGGTCCTCTCAACGAACCGCTCGACCTGCTCGAAGGTTGGGGAAGCGACGACCTGGCGATCGTGGTGGACGCCGTGCGTTCCGGCGCGCCGCCGGGAGCGGTCACCCTGACCTGGCTGGAGCAGCTCGTCGACGTTGTGCTACCGGCCAAGTGTGCCCGGGCCAGTACCCACGGCTTGGGCGTGGCGGACGTTTTCCGCCTGGCCGGCGAGATCGGGCTGGCTCCTCAACGGGTCGCCCTGGTCGGCGTCGAGGGCCAGGACTTCTCTCCCGGAGTGGGCTTGAGCGCGGCGGTCGAAGCCGGCGCGGCCAGGGCGCTGGCCCTCGTGGTCGACCTCGCCCGGGCGGCCCAGGAGGGGACGGGCTAGCCTCCGCTGCCGTGGCCGGGCCACGGGCGGGGCCCACCGCCGGCCAGTCGCTGATTGTGCCCGCCTGGGATTAGGGTGGGCTGCCATGCGCTACCGGACAATGGGTGCCAGCGGCTGTGCGGTCTCGGCACTGGCCCTGGGCACCATGACCTTCGGCTCCGAGACCGACGAGCCAGGCAGTCATGCTCAACTGGACCGCTTCGTCGACGCCGGCGGCACCCTGATCGACACAGCGGACGTGTACAGCAACACCGAGTCCGAGTCGATGATCGGGCGCTGGCTGGCGAAACAGCCGGCAGAGGTGAGAGACCAGGTGGTCATCGCCACGAAGGGCCGCTTCCCTACCGGTCCGGGCCCCAACGACCTGGGCTTGTCGCGGCGGCACCTGACCAGGGCGATCGACGCTTCCCTGCGCCGCCTGGGCACCGGCTGCATCGACCTGTACCAGGTCCATAGCTTCGATCCCTGGACACCGGTCGAGGAGACCCTCCGCGCCCTGGACGACGCCGTGCGGACGGGCAAGATCAACTACGTCGGCTTGTCCAACTTCACCGGCTGGCAGGTGCAGAAGACGGTGGACGTTGCTGTGGCCAACCACCTCAGCCGCCCGGTCACCTTGCAGCCCCAGTACAACCTGCTGGTTCGCGAGATCGAGTGGGAGATCGTCCCCGCCTGCCAGGCCGAGGGCCTCGGGCTGCTCCCGTGGTCGCCCCTGGGGGGCGGCTGGCTCACGGGCAAGTACCGCCGCGACCAGCGCCCGAGCGGGGCCACCCGGCTGGGCGAAAACCCCGATCGCGGTGTGGAGGCTTATGGACGCCGCAGCACTCAGCAAAGGACCTGGGACGTTCTGGCCGCGTTGGGCGCGGTGGCCGAAGCTCGAGGATGCTCCATGGCCCAGGTGGCCTTGGCGTGGCTGCGCGACCAGCCGGCGGTGAGCTCGGTCATCCTGGGTTGCCGGACCGTGGAGCAGCTCGACGACAACTTGGGCGCGGCCGACATGGACCTCAGCGAGAAGGAGGTCGAGGCGCTCGACCGGGCCAGCGACCCGGGGGCAGCTGACTATCCCTATGGCCGGCCCGGGACCGAGCAACGCAGCCGGAAGATCGACACCGGCCGGTGACGTTCGAGGACCTGGAATGGTGCGAGCTGGCTCGCACCGCTCCGCCGGGCAAGCTCGATGTCATCGCCGCGCTCGGGCCCGACTTTGTGCGCCTCGTCCAACAGCGGGTGAAGCCCGGCAGCCGGGTGGGCGTGGCGGTAGGCAGCCGGGGGATCGCCCGGGTGGCCGAGGTGGTGGCGGCCGCGGTCCACGTGCTGCAAGAACAGGGGGCAGAGCCCGTCCTGCTGCCCGCCATGGGGTCTCATGGGGGGGCGAGCGCAGAGGGCCAGGTCAGGGTCCTGGGCGAGCTCGGCGTCTACGGGGAGGCTCTGGGGGCCCCTATCGACGCCTCGATGGAAGTAGAGGAGATCGGGGTTTTGAGCGGTGGCCAGCCGGTTTACCTGGCCAAATCCGCTCTCGGCTGCGATGCCGTGGTGCCGGTGAACCGGGTCAAGCCGCATTCCGACTTTCGAGCCCCGATCGAGAGCGGCCTGACCAAGATGTTGACGATAGGCCTCGGGAAGGAACGCGGTGCTTCGAGCCTGCACAGCGTCGGCTTCGAGGCCTTCGCGCAGATGCTGCCGGAAGCGGCGGCCATCGTGTTCGGCGTGTTGCCGGTTCCTTTCGGTTTGGCTCTCCTCGAGGATGCGTGGCACCGCCTGCGCCGGGTGGAGGTCGTCCTCGGAGAAGACATCCTGGAAAGAGACCGCGAGCTTCTTTTGGACGCCTGGGCCACCTTTCCCCGCCTGCCCTTCCCCGAGGTCGACGTCCTGGTGCTGCGGGAGATAGGCAAGATGATCTCCGGCTCGGGCATGGACCCCAATGTCACGGGGCGCTTCGTCGGGAATGCCGTTCCCGCGGTGACCACCGTCGGGCGCCTGGCCGTCCTTGACCTGGCCCATAACTCGGGCGGCAACGCCATAGGCGTAGGAATGGCGGACGTCGTGACGGAGCGTTTGCGAGCCAAGGTCGACTGGGGCGCCACCTACGCGAACGCGGTGGCCTCCAAGTCCCTGGCCGGGGCGCGGCTGCCGGTCGTGGTCGGCAGTGACCTCGAGGCGTTGACGCTGGCCGCCGGCACGCTTACCGGAGCGGCCGGTGCCCCGCCTCGCATGGTGGCCATGGTCAACACCTTGGACGTCAACCACATAGCCGTGTCCGCCCCACTGGTGGAGCTGGCCACGGCGGCGGGCTACTCCCCGGTGGGCCCGGGCCGGAGGGCGGAGTTCGGGCGGGACGGCGACTTGTTGCGGATCGGGGGGATCGAGTTTTTCTCTGACCACCGATGAACAATGCCTAGTACATCACGGCACCGGCGGCGACGTTGAGATCCTGGCCGGTGAGGTTGTTGGCCGCGGCCGAGCAAAAGAACAGGGCCGCTTCGACCACGTCGTTCTCGCTCACGGTGTGCTTGAAGGCGGTCCCCTCGGTCATCTCGGCCCGGAGCTGATCAGGAGTTACGCCCCGCTCGCGGGACATCGATTCCAGGACCTCCCGGAGACGAGGGCCTTCGACGAGCCAGGGGGATATGACGTTGACGCTGATGCCGCTCGGGCCCACCTCGTGGGCCAGGGTCCGGGTGAGGCCGACCACGCCCAGCTTGGCCGCCGCGTACGGCGCCCGGTTGGGCAGCGGTTGCTTTCCGGTTACCGAGCCGATGTTGAGGATCTTGCCGTGTGCCGACCGCGCCAGGTAAGGCAAGGCGGCCTTGCAGGCCAGGAACACGCCGGTCAGGTTGACGGCGAGCGTCTCGTTCCAGGTCTCGAGGCTGACTTCGGCCAGGGGCGCGATGGGCCCGGCGATGCCGGCGTTGTTGACCAGGATGTCGAGGATCTGGCGGGGCCCAGCCGCCTGCTCGATGAGCTCGGCCAGGTGGACGGGGTCGGTGACGTCGCCGACGCAGTACTCCGCCCATCCCCCCTCCGCTTTGATGGCGGCGCAGACAGCTTCCAGGGCGTCGAGCCGGCGGCCGCTCACCACGACGTGCGCCCCCCGGCCGGCAAGGCCTTTGGCGATGGCGGCGCCGATCCCTTTACCGGCTCCGGTCACGACGGCCGAAAGTCCGACGAAGCCGTCGGCTTGGTAGCTATTCACGGCCGGCCCTTTCGTCGCGTCGTTGCACAAGTTCCAAGGTGACGCCGTCCGGGTCGTAGAGGTACGCTGCCCACCCGCCGGCGTTGATCCCTTCGGTTATGCGGACCGGCTCGTTGACAAATCGTGCCCCGAGTGCTCCCAGACGGCGGGCCATGTCGAAAATGTCGTCGACGACGAACGCCAGATGGCCGGCGCCGAGGGTACTGCGCTCGGCATCGGCCGGGCCGCTCGGCGGCCGCTCGTAGCAGATGAGCTCGAGGACATGACCAGAAGGCGGCGGCTCGCCCTCGCTCAGGCGGAGCTGGGCGACCTCGAGATCGACGTCGGGGTAGCCCACCAGCGTGGCGGTGTAAGCGTTGCGCTGGCGCTGGCGGTGACGCAGCACAAGGCCCAGGCCCTGGCAATAGAACCGCAGGCTGGCGTCGAGGTCCCGGACGACGAAGCCGACATGGAAGACCGATCGGACGGGCAAGGGGCTCCTTACTGGCATCGCGGTCACTCCACGCCCGAGCCCGTCAGGCCTCGCACGAAAGCGGGTTGCACTATCAGGAAGACCAGGATCATGGGCAACGTCACGATGACGACGGAGGCGAAAATGACGTTCTGGGGCGTGACCTCTCCCTGGCCGGTGGTGCCCACCAGAGCGAGCGTCTGTGTCAGTACCTGCAGGGATCCGCCCTCGGCGGCGACGAGGGGCCACAGGTACATGTTCCACGCCGTGAGCACCGAAATAGCGAAGTACGCCGCCGTCGCCGGCTTGGCCAGCGGTACGGCCAACCGCCGGAAGATGGTCCACCAGTTGGCACCGTCGATGCGGGCGGCATCGAACAGTTCCTCGGGCATCTGGCTGATGTACTGGCGGAAGAGCAGGGTCCCGAACCCGGTCTGCGCCGCGATCGGCAGTATCAAGCCCGGGTAGGTGTTGATCATCCTCAGCTCGTACGTGACGATGAAGGTGGGTATCAGCGTCGTTATCAGCGGGATGAACAGGGAGATGGCGAACATGGCGGTGATCAGGTTGCGTGAACGGAAGCGCATCTTGGCGATCACGAGCCCGCCGCTGATGCACAGCATCCACTGGAGGCCGACGGCACCGACGGTGAATATGACCGAGTTAAGGAAGCTCCGAGGCTGGATCACCTGGGTCATGCCCGAAAAGGCCTCGGAGTAGTTGGCAAAATGGAACGAGCTCGGGATGACCTGAGGTGGCTGTACGGAGAGCTGGCTATTCGACATCAACGAACCGGCGACCATGTAGAGCAGGGGCGAGGCCAACAACAGGCCGCAGAGCGTGGCGAAGAAGATCCTTATGCGGCGGGTGACACGGGTCGAGCGGATCATCGGTTGAGCAACCTCGAAAAG
>JBEKNX010000334.1:0-5362 GCA_049522375.1 Acidimicrobiales bacterium
GATATCGCCGTGGCGGCTGGAGTCGCGTCGGGGGCAGATGTTTGCCTCGCCGTCCTCGGCGACCGCGCCGGTCTGTTCGGTGCGGGCACGTCCGGAGAAGGTTGCGACGCGGCCGACTTACGCCTTCCTGGGCACCAGGAGGAGCTGTTGGAGGCGGTACTGGCCACAGGCACGCCGACGGTACTTATCCTTCTCGTCGGCCGCCCATACGACATTTCGCGTCAGGTCGACCGCCTGTCTTCAGTATTGTGCGGGTTTTTCCTCGGAGAGGAAGGAGCGAGGGCCCTGAGCAACGTCTTGAGCGGGCGTACCAACCCGTCGGGCCACCTTCCGGTGAGCTTCCCGTCAGCCGGTGGGAGCCAACCGGCGACCTACTTGGCGTCCCCGCTCGCTCAGCGCAGCCAGGTGAGCAGCGTCGACCCAACCCCCATCTTCCCGTTCGGTCATGGCCTTTCCTTCGCACCGGCCTCCTGGCTGAAACTCGAGAGGCGATCGGAGGACATATGGCCGACGGACGGGACGGCCAGCCTGGCCGTCACCCTCCGCAATGATGGGACGGTCCCGACGACGGAGGTCGTGCAGGTGTACTTGCACGACCTCGTTGCCGAGGTGGCGCGCCCAACCCAGCAGCTCATAGCCGCTCAGCGCGTCGAGCTCTCGCCGGGCAGCACCCGGACCGCGGTCTTCAAACTTCATGCCGACTTGACCTCCTACGTCGGTGCGGAGGGACGACGGCTGGTGGACGAAGGTGAGGTCGTCTTGCGGGTCGGGGCGTCGAGCACGGACATCAAGGGATCGTTCCACTTCCACCTCAAAGGCGGGCCCCGGTACCCCGGTTTCCGGAGAGTCGACCGACCAGAGATAACCGTCTACCCGGAAGAGGTTTGACCCGGCCGGACCAGTGAAATTGCCGGCAAGCCGCCGGGGGTGCCGTGGTCTGCCTCGCCAAGAGGCTCGTGGCCACTTGCTTCGAATTTCGCCCGCCCGTTATGCCCTGGGCGGCGCGACTGCCCCTCAACACCGAACAAGGCCCTTGATGAACCCGTCGCGGTGCGCCTCCATGTCCTCGTTGGCCTTGTCGAACTCGTCCATCTCGTAGACATGGTGGGCGAGCCCGGTGAACTGCCAAAGGCCTTTCGACAGCATCGCCAGGCACCGCTGGCTCAGGTCCACCTCCCACATGATCCGTCGCTCATGGCAGTTGACCGTAGTCAGGGCCTTGAAGTTCCACAGGGCGTAGTCGATCGTCCTCGGCCCGTCGTTGTGGAAGCCCCCGATCCCCAGACGACCGTGCGCGCAGACCATGTTCCCGGCCAGCTGCAACGCGCTTTCGGTGCCGGCGAACTCCACGACGTTCTGGAAGCCGATATTGAAGATGTCA
Source organism: Acidimicrobiales bacterium (assembly GCA_049522375.1). Classification (GTDB taxonomy): domain Bacteria; phylum Actinomycetota; class Acidimicrobiia; order Acidimicrobiales; family Palsa-688; genus Fen-671. The sequence continues at coordinate 1,382 of JBEKNX010000334.1, forward strand.
ACGGCATGGCCATCCCGGGTCAGGTCCGCCCCGCCGATCGCCGGCCAGTCCAGCTTGTACCCCTCGGGCAGGTCTGCCGGGTGGTAGGCCTCGGTGGCGCCAAACTTGAGGGCGTTGGCTAGTGCCTCTTGCCTGAGGTCGATGGCAACGATGTCGCCGTAACCCATCACCTTGAACAACGAGATCATGCCGAGGCCCATGTACCCGGTGCCGACGACCGCGATCCGGTCGCCGGGGGTAGCCAGAGGCATTTTGGTCGCCGCGCTGAGCATGCACGCGAGCGGCTCTGCGAGCGCGTCCTCGTCTTTGACGTTGTCGGGCACGTGGACCGTCTTCGCCGGGTCCATGACGATGTACTCCTTGTAGCCACCCCCGCCCAAGCCCGTGACCCGCTCACCAACGTTGAACCCGTCAACGTTGAGGCCGGTCTGGGCGATGACGCCCACCGTCTCGTGGCCGAAGACGTCGCCCTTTTTGGCGGTTGCCCATGGGTACCACTCCGAATGGCACATCCCGGTGTACGTCAGCTTCACCAAGATCTGGTCCTCGGTGATCGCCGGCTCGGGGACACTCGCCACATGGCTCCGGCGGGGGCCGTCCATCACGATCTGTCTCACGACGTAGCTCCTATAGCGCGAAGGCTCGCCTCCGCTCGAGGAGACGCCAGAGGTCGAGCCTTAAATCCCACCATTGGCGACGAAGGCATCAACCTTCATTTCCAGCTCATCTAGGACAGCCTCCGGCACGTGGCCGCGACCGCCGTCATGGAACTTCCTTATCTGGCCGCCGACCGGGGAAAGGACAGCCGTGTCGAACTGCTGCATGCCGTTGAGAAGATGCCCTTCGCTGTCTTTGGTGTTCCAGGCTTTACGGTAGAGAGCCGAGTACCGGATGGACTGTTGGCGCCGGACCAGAGCGTCCGCTTCCCGTCGCTCCGTACCCGTTCGCGTGAACCGCTCGAACATTTTCGCTCCTTGGCTACCCAGCGGCGCCATGGCCGTTGGCTTGTGCCGGCCTTGATGCTGGGCTACCACGTGGACTTCGGGCCTGGTGAACGCACAAAAGTTGTCGCGAACAGACATAACGAGCCCTGGACGACGTGCCAGGTCTGGGACGACTTAACCAAGCCTACTCCTCGGAGCGGGCACGTCGTGACCCGGGCGTGCGGCGCCGTCGAGATTTCGGGAGCGGGTGTCGATCTCCGGCGGTCAAGTTCGTCGTTACCAGTAGGGCCCGGATGTCGGCCGCCTAGGCGGCGACTACAAGCAAAAGGAGCTGAGATGGCAAAGTTCGTCTACCTGTACACGGGTGGCCAGATGGCCAGTACCCCCGAGGAGCAAGAGAAGGCAATGCAGGCGTGGGGTGCGTGGTTCGGGGGGCTGGGTAATTCGGTCGCCGACATGGGCAACCCCTTCGGCCCGTCGGCGACCGTCAGCTCATCCGGGGCAGCCGGTAGCAGCACTCTTGGCGTGGGTGGCTACTCGATCATCACGGCGGCCTCGCTCGAAGACGCCACCGCCAAGGCCGCCGGGTGCCCGGCCCTTCAAGCCGGCGGTACCGTCGAGATCTACGAAGCCATCCCTATGTGACCCTGATGGGCGCGAGCCCCTGGGCACGTGGCCACCCATCCGCCGTCGGTGGCAGCCCCCGGCCTCAGTCACCACCTGGTCCGGGGGACGGCGCCGTGGCTCGACAGTCACAACTGCGGCTCTCGGGGACGGCGGCGAGCAGGATCTCCAGAGCCTGCACGAGCCGGTCACGGCTGCGCGAGAAAGCGGCGACGACCTCCTCGTGGGTGACGGCGGCCACGTCCGGGCGGCCGGCCAGGCCAGCGTCGAAGTCGGTGACGACGGCCATCGTGACGTAACACAGGCCGAGCTCCCGGGCGAGCACGACCTCTGGGTACTGGGTCATGCCGATGACGTCAGCGCCCATTCGCTGGAACCACTGCGATTCTGCCCGGGTGGAGAACCGCGGCCCTTGCACGACAACCACCGTCCCGGCGTCAGCGACCGGAAAGCCCACCTCACGCGCGGCGGCCGCGGCGAGCGGGCGCAACTGCGAGCAGTAAGGGTCGGCCGCGCTCAAATGAGCCACTTTGGGCCCGTCAAAAAAGGTGTCCCGGCGTCCCCGGGTGCGGTCGACGAACTGGTCGCAAACGACCACTGACCCAGGCTCCAGGTCCGGCCGCAGGCTTCCCACCGCACAGGGGCCTACTACCCGCTCGACACCGAGGGTGGAAAGCGCGAAAAGATTGGCTCGGAAATTGATCTCGTGAGGAGGGACGGTGTGGTCGCGACCGTGACGCGGTAGGAACGCCACCCGCTGGCCGCCCACCCGGGTCAAGCGTATGGCATCGCTCGGTCGGCCGTAGGGAGTGTGGGGCCATATCTCCTCTCCCGACGTCCCCAGGGCGTACAGGCCTGACCCACCGATGACAGCCACCCTCACGGTCTCGCCCATGCCCCAAGATTAGACGGCTCGGTCAGGTCAGTCGTACGCCAACGGTGCCCAGGCGCGGTGAGCCCGTGCGACCACTGGGCCGAGCGCCGTACGCTCACAGCGTGCGCCGCATCCGGGCTCCCAATCGCGGGGTGGCGATTGCCGCGTTAGGGCTGATCGGGCTCGTCGTCGTCGGGACCGTCGGGTACCTAGCCTTCGGCTACGGACCGGGCTCGGCGCTGGCCATGACGCTGCTTACTCTGACGACGGTCGGGTTCGCCACCTCCCAGGGCCTTCGGACCGACGTCCTGCTGTTCACCGGTGGCCTGGCGGTGCTCGGCGTCGGCCTGTTCGCAACAATGCTGGGGTTGGCCGCCACGGCCATAGTGGAGGGACGGATCAGCCTCTTTTCTCGGAGCCGCCGTATGCAACGACACATCGACCAGCTGAACAACCACTTCATCGTCTGCGCGTACGGCCGTGTGGGCCGGTCCGTTGCCCGGGAGCTACAGGGCGAGCGCCTGCCTTTCGTGGTGATCGACGCCAAAGCGGAGCTGCAAGCCGACCTGGACCGCGACGGCGTCTACTACCTGCTCGGTACGCCCTCAGACGAGCAGGTGCTCCGCCGGGCCGGCGTCGACCGGGCCCGGGCCTTGATCTGCGCCGTGGACTCGGACGCCGAAAACGTCTATATAACTTTGGTCGCCCGCTCGCTACGTGCCGACCTGCCCATCGTGGCGCGAGCGGCAGAGGACCAGAGCGCCGACCGGCTTTACCGAGCCGGCGCCAACAAGGTCGTTTCTCCCTATGTGACCAGTGGCCGGCGTATGGCCAACCTGGCCATTCGCCCAAATGTGGTGGACTTCTTCGACATCGCACGAGCCGGCCAGCCCGACCTACGGCTGGAAGAGCTCGTCATCACCGCTGGTTCACCCCTGGTCGGTCGAAGCCTCCAAGAACTGACCGGCCCGGCAGTTCCACTGCTACTCCGCCACCACGACGGGCAACTACTTGCCAACCCGCCTCAGGAGCTGCGCCTGAGCACCGGCGACACCCTCGTGGTCTACGGGGAAGCCAGCGCGCTACGCCCTCTGGACTAGCCCGGGATCTGCGAGACCAGGGACGCGACCTCCGCCGGCGAAGGGAACCGGTTGTCCGATGGCCGGCTGATCGTCAAGGACGCGGTGGCCAGGGCGACCCTGACACTGTCGTCCATGCCCCGGCCCGTCTCGAGGCCGTGGAGCAGGCCGGCGTTGAAGGAGTCGCCGGCCCCCGCCGTGTCGACGGCCCTGACCCTGGGGGCAGGGACCAGTGCGCCGGCGGAGCCGGCGTGGGCGGCAACGGCACCTCTTTCTCCCCGTTTGGTGACCACCCATCCTCCTGAGCGCTCAGCCAGCCGCCTGGTTGCTGCCCCGGGGTCGTCCGTACCGGCCAGGGAGCACGCTTCTTCCTCGTTGGGTAGGAACACGTCTACCAGGGACAGGAGCGCGAGGATATCCTCTTTGCCGGCGGACGTCCAACCGCCAGGTTCGGGGCCGG
>JBEKNX010000335.1:0-5307 GCA_049522375.1 Acidimicrobiales bacterium
CATCCCAGCAGCTCGCGGGTCAGCGCGCTGGAGGCCGGGCTGTCGGCGGCAAGGAACCCGGCCAACCACGAGAAGTGCTCGCTTGCATCCTCGGGGGAGATGGAGACCACCGGCAGGTCCAGGTGCCGGCCGATGACTTCGGCGATGTCGCGGATTGCCACGCCCTCGTCCGCCACCCCGTGCAGGGTCGATCCCGCCGGCGCCTTTTCGAGCGCCAGGCGGAACAGGTGCGCGGAATCGAGCCGGTGCACGGCAGGCCAGCGATTGGACCTACTCGAGGAGCGCCGTGAAAGCGCCCGGCAACGCCAGGCCGTCATCGCCGCCAATACCGAGCTGCGAGAGCGCGAGTTGATCAAGCTCGCGTCACTCGCCTCAGCACTCGCCGAGGCGTTGCGCCGGCGCGGCGTCAAAGGCCCGGCCGCGAGCCTGGCTGCCGAGGTGGGGATCGCTGTCTTCAGAGCCGCGTTCGAACGCTGGGTCGACGAGGCCAACCACCGAAACTTGCCACAGCTCATCCGAGAATCTCTAGATGAGCTGAAAGCTGTGACCGCCGGGAGATGATCCTCGGCGGCGGGGCGGTCTCCCCAGCGCGGTCATTGAGTCAGCTTCGGGAGAAAACCTCGATCTCTGCCGCTCCCGTGTTCCCGCCGGTCGACTGCACGACCCCGAAGCGAAGGAACCGGCCCGTGAACGACACCGCCACTATGTGCGGGGCGATGCGGTCCCCGGCGGGGAAAGGCCCGTAGCGTCTGCGACCGTCGACGACGACGGCGTACGTTCGCGTGATCGCCGAGCCGTCCGACATCTCGCGTGTGATGAAGGCGGTGCCGGTGATCTTGCGTTCTCGTCCGAGGTCGATGGTGATGAAGGCTCGGTCGCCGTCGCCGTTTGAGGCCCATTCGGTGGCCAGGTTGCCGTCGACCGCGTTTTCCGCCCGGTAGGCGTTGCTCCACTGCGAACTGACGGCAACGATCTTGGCCCCGATAGCGATGTCTTGGCCCGGAGCGGCACTCCCGCGCGGCGTCGTGAAGGTGGTCAGTTCCGGGGTCTGGAAGACCCGCCCCTGCGCGTCGGTGGCGGTGAGCAGGAAGCGGTAGGTGGTACCCGGGGTCAGGCCGCTTAGGACAACGGTATGCCGGGAGATCGCGGTGCCGCCCATGTCGGGATCGTCTGCGATCGACCCTAGCGATGCCGTCCTGCCGTAGGCGACGGCGCACACGGTCGGCGGGTTGGTCTCGACCTCTACGACCGCCGATCTGCCGTCGGCCGCGATCTGCAGGTGAGGCTTGCCGAGCTCGATCAGACGGAAGTCACCGACCCTCGCAGTGCTCTTGGTCGCTCCGGTACCCCCGCACGCGGCGAGCCCTAGACAAAGTGCGGCGACCGCGGCCAGGGCGCGGAGGCTCGGCGGCCTCACCCCTCGCCGGTACTAACGGGCACGCTCTCGCTGGCGGTTGTCCAGGGTACGGTGGGCATCGTCTCCCTCCTCGCCGGTTTGGGCGCTGAACCGAACCGACCCCTGAGCTTAAGGGATAGACGAACCGGTTGCGGCCCGGCGCCCTCAGGCCGCGTTCAGCCGGGCCAGGCGGCCGACCAGGGCGCGCACCAGCTGGTCCCGGTCGGGCCAGGGGAAGCTCGGCAACGAGGCGGACAAGGTGGCCAGGCCGTGGAGGCCCGTCCACACGGCCACCGCATCGGCGAAGTGGTCGACGCTGGCGGACTGGCCGGCCTGAGCGCAGTCGGCGATCCCCCGGACCAGCACATTGAACGCAGCCAGGCCCTCGGTGACCGGGACCGACCCGGCGTCGCGGCGCCGGGCGCCGGGGGCGGAGTGGTCGAACAGGACCCAGTAGCGCCGGGGGTGCCCGACGGCGAAGGCAAGGTAGGCGCGGCACCCCGCCAGTAGGCGCTCGGACGGGTCGCCCACCCCCCGCCTGGCCTCGTCCAGAGAGGCCGTGAGCTGGCGGAAGGCGTCTGCCACCAGCTGGTCGAGCACCGCCTCCCGGTCGGGGAAATGGCCGTAGATCGAGGGGGCGGCGATGCCGACCTCCCGGGCGATCGCCCGGAGCGTGACGGCGTCCTCGGACCCGGTCGTCTCCAAGATCTCCGAGGCGGCGTCCAAGATGTCCTGGCGCAAGCGGGCGCCCTCGCCCCTGCGGTTGCGCCGGTGGTGGGTAGGCGGTGGCCCGATGACCTGCTCTGATGTCGTACTCACAAATGTTACTTTACAACCGTTTGGTCTCATGGTATAACTTACAGTTGTAAGGTCACGACTGTAAGAACAGAAGGAGACGACGATGCCCGCAACGCCCACCATTTCCATCCCCGCCCGTTGGTCCGGCGGCACCGCCCATCCAGCCAGGCGCCGCATCCTGCTCGTACTGTGCCTGTCCCTGCTCGTGGTCGTCATCGACAACACCGTCCTCAACACGGCCCTGCCCACCCTGGCCCGCGACCTGCACGCCGGCACCGCCAGCCTGCAATGGGTGACCGACTCCTACTCGCTGGTCTTCGCCGCCATCCTCATCAGCGCCGGCGCCCTGGGCGACCGCTACGGCCGGCGCCTTGCCCTTTTGGGAGGCCTGGCCCTGTTCGGGCTGGGCTCGGTCGGCGCCGCCTTGTCGACCAGCATGGGGGTGCTGATCGGATGGCGGGCCGTGATGGGGCTGGGAGCGGCGTTCGTCATGCCCGCCACGTTGTCCATCCTCAACGCCGTGTTCCCGGCCCAGGAGCGGGCCCAAGCCATCGCCGCCTGGTCGGCCGTGGCCGGCGTCGGTGTCGTCATCGGCCCCACGCTGGGCGGGGCGTTGCTGGCCCACTTCGCCTGGGGCAGCATCTTCTGGGTCAACGTGCCCCTGGTGGCCCTGGCCCTGGTGGCCGTGAGAGCGTTCGTGCCCGAGGTCGAGGTCGGCCCGCGCCGGGCGCGCCTGGACCTCGTCGGCGTCATCAGTTCCGGGCTCGGTCTGCTGGCCTTGGTCGATGCTGTCATCCAGGCCCCCGGGCGGGGCTGGGCCGCCCCCCGCACCTTGGGCGAACTGGGCCTGGCGGCGCTGGCTCTGGTCGGCTTCGTCGTCTGGGAGCGCCGGTGCCCGGCGCCCATGCTCGACGTGCGGGTCTTCGCCAACCGGGCCTTCTCGGCTGCCTCGGGGTCGCTCGCGGTGGTCTTCTTCGCCCTCTTCGGCAGCCTGTTCGCCCTGACCCAGTACCTGCAGCTGGTCCAGGGCTACAGCACCCTGGCCGCCGGGGTGCGGGCGCTGCCGTTCGCCCTGGCCATGGGGGCCGTCTCTCCCCTCAGCAGCGTGGTGGCCAAGCGAGCGGGCGTTCGCGTGGTCGTGCCGGCCGGGCTCGCCCTGATGGCCGCCGGTCTTCTGTGGCTGAGCGAGGTCTCCCCCGCCACGTCCTATGCCCATATCGCCATCGCTCTGGTGCTCATGGGCACCGGGATGGCCCTCGTCATGTCGCCGGCATCGGAGTCGATCATGTCGGCCCTGCCCCAGGCCCAGGCCGGCATCGGCAGCGCCGTCAACGACACCGTCCGGGAGGTGGGCGGTGCCCTCGGGGTGGCCGTGGTCGGCAGCCTCGTCTCCGCCTCCTACCGTTCGGGCCTGGCCGTGACGGGGCTGGCCCCGGCCATGGCCAGAGCCGCCCGCTCGTCGGTCGCCGCCGCTGACCAGGTCGCCACGGCGGCCGGGCCGGCGGGGGCAAGGTTGGCCGTGGCCGCCCACCAAGCGTTCACCACGGCCATGAGCAGCGGGCTCGAGGTTGCTGCCGCCGTCGCCATCGCCGGCGCCGTGGTTGCCGCCGTCGGCCTGCCCGCTCGTCGCCGGGCACGGGTCGTGGACCTGGCGCCGGCTCAACTGTCCGAGCCCGAGTGCGCGGCGGCGTGATCCCTCGGCGCCCAGTCGGCCTGGTCCCCTGGCCGGCATTGGATGGCCCGGCCCGTGCGGTGCCCGGGCCATCGGCGCGCGATGGTTGCGGGCGGCCCGGCATTCTCATCGCGGGCCTGTTGAGATCCATGCCCCAGGCAAAGGGTCCCTACTGGGCGGCAAACTGGTCGAGTGCTGCCACCTGTCGTGCCGTCATCGCTTGGCTGCCACTGTGGCCGGTCCGTTCGATGACCACCAACTCAGCGTCCGGCCAGGCTCGGGTGATCATGCGGTTGCCGGGGTGAGCACCAGGGCGTGACCAGAGAGGTCGACCGCCACGCAGAAGGCGCTGGAGGTACACGAGATTGCGGTGATGTGAGCGTGGTCGACAGCCAGGGGCGCAGACCAGGAGCCGGCCTTGTCGTAGAGGAGGTTGCCGTCGACAGTCCCAGCGGCGCAGAAGCCAGTCACGCACGACAGGTCCGCGGGCGCACCGGCAGGCCCCCCGGGCGGGTCGACGAGCTCCGAGGTGGACCATGACGACCCGTTGTAGGCGATGGCATCACCGTTGTCATCTATGGCGCCGCACCGGTCGACGGTGTAGCAGGACACCTCGGCCTGGACGTAGCCGGCGGCGAAGAGCTTGGAGCCCCGGTTCACCCAGGTCCCGTTGTCGTATAGCGCATAGTCGTTGTAGTTGTCGACGTAGACGCAGTACTTGACGGTCGACGAGGGTGCGCACGACACGTTGGAGGGCCCCTGGCCGATGCGGACGTTGAGGCTCTTGTCTTCGGTCGTTTCGGTCCAGGCCCCGCTGTCCCACTGGGCCTGGTCGCCAGAGTTGTCCACCTCGGCGTCGCAGAACGTCGGCGACGCGCACGACACGGCGTGGAAGCTGTTCCCGATGCCAAGTGGCGGCCACTGGATGGTCGACCAGCCGGCGCCGTTGTAGACGGTGTAGCCATCGAGGTTGCTGACCGCCATGCAGAACGTGGTCGTGGGGCACGACACCGCGTCCAGCTCGCCGTGCCCGAGGTCGGCGTGGTCGGTGCTGCCCGGATCGACAAGCACGGGCGTGTGCCAGGCGCCGCCGCTGTAGTTGATGGCGTTGCCCGAGGCGTCGACGGCCATGCACCAACCGTTCTTCGGGCAGGACACATCGACCAGGTCGTGGTGGCCATCGATATCGTCGCCCGACACCGGCCCGTTGTTCGAACCGGTGGCCGCCATGCCGACAATGGGGTGGGCCAGGGCCACGCCGGCGGTAGAGCCGTCGAAGTGGGCGTCGCCGAAGGCGTAGATCCCGCCATCGGACGCCACCAGCCAGTAACCCTTCCCGTCAGGTGTGGCCGCCATGCCGACAATGGGGTGGGCCAGGGCCACGCCGGCGGTAGAGCCGTCGAAGTGGGCGTCGCCGAAGGCGTAGATCCCGCCGTCCGAA
>JBEKNX010000336.1:0-5306 GCA_049522375.1 Acidimicrobiales bacterium
GGCGGGGGGTGCCAACCTCCCCTTTGCGCACCTGTCATCACCAGGGCGACGACACCGGTCATCACCCTTCCGCGGGCGGCGCGGCCGCTCTAGCGTTGGCTTATGCGTACCCAAGCCGCTGTCACATCGATCTCATGGATCCCGTCCGAGGCGATCGCCGGCGCTACCAAGCTCCCCTTCGAGAGCGGCATCGCCCACTATGACGCCCCACCTCCCGACGTCATCGATGACCTGGAGGAGCTGCGCCAAGCCGACCGTTTCCGCTTTGCCAACCGGCTCGAGGCATGGATCGACGTAAAAGACGGCCGCATCGTCGATTACGGCCAGTCCGGCCACGGCTTGATCGGCTCGACGACGCTGCGCCTCGGCAGCCGGCGAGCCGTGTTCGAGGCCGTGGCGCTCCCCGACCTCCAGCCGCCTCCGGTGGTGACGGCTGAAAAGGCCACCTTCGTCCAGACCGCCGGGGGCCGCACCGGCGTGCCCGCCCCCCGCCGGGTCCGCAGAGCCCCGTTCGTGCAGTTCAGCGCGCCGCTCGCCTGGACAACGGTGGCGCTGGAGATGCACGTGGACGGCACGGTCGAGCACCATCTTCTCGGTGCCAGCCCCTTCCCCCGCCACTGGATCTTCGGTACGGACAACAAGCTGGTCAAAAAGAGCGGGTTGATCGACTTTTCGACCTGGTACCGCCGCGCCTTCGGCAAGCACAGCCCCTGGGGCGACCAGGACTCTCCGGCGTTCGCCACCGAGGTGGAGACGGCCCTGGAGCGCCGGCTCTCGGTCGAGCTGATGCATGGCGCCACCAAGCCCAAGATCCGCAAGTTCGCGGCCGGGGCGCTGATCACCGAGCAGGGCGAGGCGGGGGACGAGCTCTTCCTCGTCCTGGACGGCGTCGTCCGGGTGGAGGTGGACGGGGACCGGCTGGCCGAGTACGGCCCGGGCTCGATGCACGGTGAGAGAGCCTTCCTGGAGGGGGGCACGCGCACCTCGAGCGTGCGCGCCGTGACCACGTGCAAGCTGGCCATGGTGTCGGCCGGCGAGCTGGACCGCGGCGCCCTCGAGGAGCTGAGCGTGGGCCACCGGCGCGAGGACCAGTCCTGAATGCCCGAACCCCAGGTCCTCCAGGGGTCGACCATCAGCGTGTTCGTGGCCGACGACAACTTGATAGTCAGGGAGGGTGTCCGGGCCCTCATCGCCCTGGAAAAGGACTTCAGCGTGGTCGGCACCGCCTCTGATTACGACGAGCTGGTGGCCAAGGCCTCCGAACTGGCTCCCCAGGTAGTCGTCACCGACATCCGCATGCCCCCGACGTTCCACCAGGAAGGCATCGAAGCGGCCCACGAGATCCGCAAGCGTCACCCCGGGACCGGGATCGTCGTGCTTTCCCAGTTCGACGACCCCGAGTACGCCATCTCCCTTCTCGGGGAGGGGTCGGCGGGTTACGCCTACCTGCTCAAGGACCGGGTGGCCGAGGGAGACCAGCTGGCCCGGGCGGTGAGGGCGGTGGCGAGCGGGGGCTCGGTCCTCGACCCGGCCATAGTCGAGGCCATGGTCCACCCCGTCACCGGCAAAGGCGAGCTCACCCCGGCCGAGGAGGAGCTGCTCCGCCTGGTGGCCGAAGGACGGCCGATCAAAGCCATCGCCGCCGTGCAGGGGACTACGCCTACGGCCGCCGCCGACGCCGTGGAGAAGCTGTTCCTGCGTATGGCCGAGGACGCCAGCAGCGGGGGCCAGAACTCCCTGCGCCGTCTCCGCAGCCTCTATGAGGCCATCGTGAACCGGGAGGAGCAGGGCGAGACGTTGAGCCGCCTCCTACCCGGGGGAGTGGCACAAATGCTGCGGGAGCAGGGCTGCAACCCGGGCGAGACCAGACAGCTGGTGGTCAGCGTGCTCATGTCCGACATCCGCGGTTACTCGACCATCGCCGAGAAGGCCGACCCCAGCGTGCTGGCCCGGCAGCTCAACGTCCACCGGGGAGAGATGAACAAGGCGATCATTGCCACCGGGGGGACGGTCATGCAGTTCGTGGGGGACGCCGTCATGGCCGTTTTCGGTGCCCCGGTGCCCATGGACGACCACGCCGGCAAGGCGGTGGAGGCCGCCCTGGCCATGCACGCCGCGCAGAGAAAGGTGAACTCGCGCTGGCGGGACGAGGCGCTGCCTTTCTTCGAGCTTGGCATAGGGATAACCACCGGCCCGGTGGCCGCCGCCTTGCTCGGGTCAGAGCAGCACCTCGAGTACACCCTGGTAGGCGACACGGTCAACCTGTCCCAGCGTCTGCAGCAATGGGCGGAGCCAGGCGAGACCGTCCTGTCCGAAACGACTTACGGTTTGCTCTCCGATCCTCCACCGGCGGAGGCTTTGCCCCCCGCCCTGGTGAAGGGCCGGGGGACGCCCGTGTCGGCGTGGCGCCTCAGCTCCGCCGCTGTTACCACGGCCACATCCGCACCGTGAACTGGCACATCCGCACCGTGAACTGGACTGACTGAATTCGACTGGGAGGGTTCATGAACGTTATGGAGGCCCACGGCCTGCGCAAGACCTACGAGTCCGAAGGTGCTCCCGTGAGGGCCCTACGCGGCGTCGACATGGCCATCACACAGGGCGAGTTCGTCGCCATCATGGGCCCGTCAGGCTGTGGCAAGTCGACCTTGCTCAACCTGGTCGCCGGCCTGGACGTGCCCAGCGAAGGCGAGATCCTGGTTGCCGGTGAGCCCTTGGCCGGCATGGACGAGAGCGCGCTGGCCCGCATGAGGCGGCGCCACATCGGCATCGTGTTCCAGTTCTTCAATCTTCTCGAGGGGATGAGCGTCCTGGAGAACGTCACCCTGCCGGCCGTCATCGCCGGCACCGGCCGCAAGCGGGCCGAAAGCAGGGCGCGGGACCTGCTCGACCTTCTCGGCTTGGCCGACAAAGCCAAGAGCGCCCCGGGAGTGCTCTCCGGCGGCCAGCGCCAGCGTCTGGCCATTGCCCGGGCCTTGGCCAATGCTCCGACGCTGCTGCTGGCCGACGAGCCGACCGGTGCGCTCGACTCCGACGGAGGTAAAGAAGTGCTGGAGCTGTTCCGCCGCTTGCACGCCGGCGGACAGTCGATCCTGCTCGTCACCCACGACGAAACGGTCGCCGCCCCGGCTACTCGCATCGTGCACATGCGCGACGGCCGTATAGAGAACGAGGAGGTGGGCGCGGGCGCCTCCGCCGCTGAGGCAGCGGTGGTGGCCATGCCGACATGAGCACACCGATAATCGTCAGCCAGCTCGGCGAGGTCCGTGAGAGCGCTCGGCGCGCCGAGGAGGGGGGCCTGCCGCGCACGGCCCAGGCCAGGCCGCTGGCCACCGTCGTGTCCCTCACGCTGGCGCTGGTGGCCCTGGCCGGGGCGGCCGGGGCGCCGGCCATCGACTCGCACGGCAACCTCGCCACCGAGGTCGTGCGCGCCGTCGTAGTAGTCGCCTTTGCTGCCGCCGGCCTGGTCGCCTTGGTGAGGCGACCGGACGAGCGCCAACCCGTGGTAGTGCTCCTCGCCGCCGCTCTGGGCGGCGTGGTGTCGGCGTCCGCCGCGCTGGTCTATGTCCACGCCCACGGTGGGACGGTGGCCTCGGGTCTGGTACCCCTGGCCCGCTTCTGCGAGCCGGTGGCTCTGGCCCTGCTGCCCGTCGCCGCCATGCACATCCTGTTCGGGATCCCGGACGGGAGCTGCCGGCTGAGCCGTTTGGTCGTGGCCGGGGGCTATGTGGTGGGGGCCGCCCTGGGCCTGGCCCTGTGGGCCCAGCGTCCGGCCCTGGCTTTGTGGCCGGTGGCGGTCGAGGCGGCGGTGGCTGTCGCCATCGGCACCGGTGTTTCTCAGCGGCGGTACGCCCGCTCGACGGGGCTCGAGCGCCAAAGGATGCAGTGGTTCGGTTGGGCGGCCGCCATCGCCCTGGTGATGTTGCTGGTGGCGTTGGCCCTGCGCGCCCTGCTGGACTGGCCCACGCGGGCACCGCTGGTCCTGACCGTCTCGTTGACGCCGTTCGCCGCCGCCGTTGCCATGTGCAGCACCCGCCGGCTGGCCGGCCGCATCGACCGGATACTGGCCCACACCGTTTCCATTGCCGGCCTCACCTGTGTGGTGGCGGCCGTCTACCTGGTGGTGGTGGCCGGGTTGGGGAGCACGCCCACCCGCAACGAGCGGTCCCTGCTGGTGCTGTCGATGATCTCGGCCGCCGTCGCCGCCCTGCTCTACGGGCCGGCTCGCCAGCGGCTCACCCTGTATGCCAACCGTCTCGTGTACGGCGAGAGAGAGGCGCCCGACGCCGTGCTGCGCACGTTTGGTAGCCGTCTATCGCGCGCCATCCCCATGGACGAGCTGCTGCTCCAGGTGGCCGAGTCACTGCGCAAGACCCTGGCCCTGAGCGCGGCGGAAGTTTGGACCGGTTCGGGGGGCCACCTCACGCGTTCGATCTCGGTGCCCGACGTCCCTACTACCGACCTGACGCTGAGGCCCGAGGAGGAATCGGTCGTAGCCCGGGCCGGCGTCACCGGTACGGCGTGGCTGACCGTCTGGCTACCGGGCGTCGTCGCCGGGCGGGAGGGCTCGTTGCTGCGGGTCGCCCCCACCACTCACTCCGGTCGGGTGCTGGGGCTCATAGTGGCCGTGCGCCCTCCGGGTGGCGACCAGTTCAGCGCCGATGACGACGTGGTGTTGACCGAACTGGCCCGTCAGGTCGGCCTGGCCCTGCACAACGTGGAGCTCGACTCCGCCCTCCAGAAATCGCTGGAGGACCTCCGGCTCCAGGCCGAACAGCTCCAGGAATCACGAGCGCGCATCGTGGCCGCCTCGGACGCGGCTCGTCGTCAGATCGAGCGCAACCTGCACGACGGCGCCCAGCAGCACCTGGTGGCATTGGCCGTCAATGTCCGCCTGGCCCGCAGGCTGGCCGATATCGACCCTCAGGGGTCCTTGGAGATCCTCGACCAGCTGGGAGAAGGCCTGCAAAACGCCGTGCAGGAACTGCGCTCCCTGGCCCACGGCATCTACCCGCCCCTGCTGGCGGACAGGGGTATCGAAGAAGCCTTGAGGGGTGCGGCCGGCCGCGCCGCCCTGCCTACGCAGGTGGAGGCGGCGGGGCTGCGCCGGTACTCTCCGGAGATGGAGGCGGCGGTCTACTTCTGTTGCCTGGAAGCGTTACAAAACGCCGGTAAGCACGCCGGGGCGGGCGCCAACGCCACGGTGAGGGTGTGGGAAGAGCCCGGCTCTCTCCGCTTCGAGGTCGCCGACGACGGGGCCGGGTTCGACGCCCGCGGCGCCAAGGGCAAGGGCGCCGGTTTCGTCA
>JBEKNX010000337.1:0-5298 GCA_049522375.1 Acidimicrobiales bacterium
GATCTCGGTATGGCGGCCAAGCCGGCTGGCAATCTGCTCGGCGGTCATGAACTCGCACGTCGCCCCTAAACAGTCGCCGACGCACAACCCCAACAGGCCGCCACCCACCCTGTCAATGACGGCTTCCTCCCAGGCAGCAACAAGGCTCGGCCCGTGGCACCAGCAAGGGCACTTACGCGCAACCTGGTGGCGATGGTGCTCGCCTGCCCGACAGCCGCCGCACCGCATTTTTGGGCCGCCAACGCCCCCCAAGAGGCCAGAGTGCCCCGTAGAGGCGCTCACGGCTTGGGTAATGCCCGTAGAAGGAACTCGTCGAAGAGCGGGACCGTGAACGCCGTGTCGCCGTGGGCAGGGCTGTAGACCATCCCCTTGGCGACCAGAGCGCTACGCCGCGGCGCCACGGACTCCACCTTGACCCCGAGCCGGGCCGCGATGTCGCCTGAGCGGTGAGGTCCTGGTCCCAGCTCTGCCATGGCCCGCAGGTACTTCCTTTCGGCCGGTGTGAGCCGGTCGAAGCGCACGCGGAAGAAGTTCGAGTCGAGATGGCTTACAACCCCCGGTGTCACCTGTTCGACGAGCGCCCGGCTGATCGGGCTCTTGTCCGCCGCGTTCCAAACGTGGTACCCCCATTCCTGTAGGAAGTAGGGGTAGCCATGGGCCCGGTCGATGATCGCCTCAACCGCCCCGTCGCTGAGCTCGACGCCCCTCTCTTCGGCTGGCACCCGGATGGCTGCTCGGGCGTCGTCGCCTCCGAGCGAGCCGATGAGGGGGAACTCGAACAGCCGCTCGGCGTAGGACTTGGCTTCACCAGCCAGGCCCGGCAGTTGCGGCAGGCCGGCGCCCACGAGCACGACCGGCAGGTCGAGCTGGGTCGTGCGGTGTACAGCGGTGATCAGAGCAGCCAGCTCGGGCTCGCTCAGGTACTGGACCTCGTCGACGGCCAATAGCAAACCCCGGTGGCGCTCGGCCGCCGCCTCACCGGCGGCCACCAGCAGGTCCGTCACGTCGTCTGCGAGGTTCCCGCTGTCGGCCGAACCGGCCAAGGCGTCGACATCGATCGTAAGCTTGGAGCCGTCGTGGAGCTGGTAGCTGAAGCTCTTCAAGACCCGCAAGGCCTTCAGGACTTTGGCCGTCTTGTTCTCGTTGTCGAAGCCCAGCAGGATCTTGCGGAGCCGGGCAGCCAGCAATGAGCCGAAGTCACCTGATTCGGGGGCCTCGATCAGCCCGACGACGAAACCTTCGTCCTCGGCGATCTCGGCGAACCTGTTCAAGAGCACCGTCTTGCCTACGCCGCGCAGGCCAACTGGCATGAGGCTCTTGCCCGGCCGACCGGAGAGTGCACGCCGCACAGTGGTGCGGAAGTGGCTTATGAACTCGTCCCGGCCCAGCAGCGCCGGCGGGCTCGTGCCCGCACCGGGCCGGTAGGGGTTGGAGAACTCGTCCATCCCAACCGACCTTACTACGTCTTATGGTTCTTACCGGTCCAGTAGCTAATATCAATCAAGCTCGTGAAAGCCGGGACGGCGCTCCGCGAGAGTACCTGCTCGACGAGCGCCGTATATCCCGTTGGAAGGAGTGCTCGCTCTAGGGCGTTCGCGCCTCCTGGCCCGGGTCAACTGGACCGCGCGACTCGCACAAGGTCATTGTGGGCATGACGAAGCTCGGTGGTCGTCCAAGCAACCGCCGGCGTCTAACCGGCCTCGCTGGTGGCCCGGATGGTCCCAGCGCTTTGGAGGGCGTCCCCGACGAGGTGGCGCAGAGATGGCGGACTGAGGTAGGCCCGCTACGTTGCAATGTCAACACCTCGGCCGAACTCCGGAACGTACGTTCCGAGGTTCTCTGCAGCCGACGCTGGGTCATGTACATGATGTACATAGGTGTCTATACTGGGCGTATGCAGGGACTGGAGTTCACCAAGGTCGCCGACGCCCGTGCCGGGTTCAAGCAGATGCTAGACGCCGCCAGCGAAGGCCGGGCCGCTACGGTGCACCGCGAGGCGGACGTGATCGCCATGGTGGCCGCCGATGATCTGCGCCGCACCCTTGCTCCGCTGGCCCCGCACCCTGAGGTGGTCGAAGAGGACGGGGCCTGGTCCGTGCTATTCCCCGGCTACCCGCTGTCGGCCGAAGGCAGCTCGTTCCAAGAAGCCGTCGACGACACCATCACGGTCCTGCGCGAGTACGCAGAGGACTGGGTGGACCACCTCCGCAACGCCCCCAACCACTCGGCCAACTGGGGGTTTGTCCAGTTCATCCAGCTGTCGTCCGACGAAGAACTCTGGGCCTGGCTCAACGGGTACTCGGTCGGATGAAGTGGCCGGCGCCAACGCGTGCCGCCCATGATCAGTTTTGCCGGAACGAAGGCTGGACGGTCGTGCGCAACGCCACGGGCAAGAAGAACGTCCACCACATCACCTACGAACTCGCCCTGCCGGACGGGACGGTCCTCCGCACCCGCATTTCTCGACCGCCGGACCGCTCCAACTACGGAGCCTCGATGTGGGCGCACATCCTGCGGGACCAGCTGGCCGTCGACGAAGCTTCCTTCTGGGCCTGCGTGAACGACGGGGTGGCCCCCGACCGCGGTGGCGCTAAGGAACGAGGGGAAACTATTCCCCTGGAGGTCGTCCAGCTCTTGTTGAACCGGGTCGGGATGAGTGAGACCGAGGTGGGCAAGCTCTCCCGAGCTGAAGCGATCGCTCGGCTCAATCAGTTCTGGCAGGAAGGCCACTCCTGAGAAGCTAGGAGCGGGCCCGTACGGCAGGCCCACTCCAGGCGGTCAGATCGGTCGATGTCGTGGCTGCTCGATGAGGATAGAAACCCTCCCATCTGGCGGCCAGCCAATGTGCTGGCTTCACGAGCCACTGTCCCCCAGCAAGGTTCGGCCGTGGTGAGTACGTCACGCATCTTTTCCAGACGCCGCAACGGCCCGGTCCTCGACCAAAAGCTCCCGCAAGCGGTCAAGCTGAGCATGCCATCGCCGACACGGGCGAGCTCCGACGCCTGAACGAGGTACAGCCGTGCCGAGTAAAGGAGAGGTGCCGTGTCAGCCAATGAACGTCTCGATGTCCACGTTGGGTGTCGGCTTGGTGTAGGGCACCGAAAGGTAAGCCGTTACTCGGTACTCGCCCGGTTTGACATTTCCCGAGCTGGAGAACTTCATCGAGCCGTGGCCGTTGACGATCCTCACGTTGAAGCGGTACCGAGCGCCGCCGGGCAGAACCTGGCCTGGGTGGCCCCCCTCCCCCGGACGCGCTTGGACAGCGACCAACCTCTCTGTCCTTGCCCACTTATCGCCCGCCCAAGTTGCCGTGACGGTGGTACTGGTCCAAGACAAGCAAACCTTGGCGGGCGTATAACCGATGCAAAACGGCCTCTGGGCTGTGGGGGACGCTGCCACATGAACGGCCGTTGCCTGAGCATCCGCCTGGCTGACGACGCCCCCCGTTAGCGCACCAAGGGTAACGGCGCTAGCTACGACCAAGCGGGCGGACCTCCGAAGAGCAGCTCGCCGAAGCGTGCCCATCGCCTCATGGTAATCGCCCGGCTGTGGAGAGCGGTCGCAGACACGCCACCTCGACGACGATCAACGGGAACGCGAGGACCTTCGGGCCGTCGATACTGGCCCCCTAATGGCTGACCGGCATCAGCCTGACTGGGCCACGCGGGCCAGCTCGTTGAAGGCATGGCGCAGCCCGGGCGGTACGACGTCGTAAGGTTCCGCGTTGTCCCGGAACGCCCGTTCGATCTCTTCCCACGCCTTTTCGGCCGCCCTGGGACCACCGATGGCGTGCTCGGCGGTTAGCAGCTCGGCGCACAGTTCAGAATTGAGGGGGCTGACGCGTAACCCGCAACGCGCTGCCCGGCGGGCTTCGTGGTGCCGGCCCTGGGCGTTGGCCAACGCGGCCAGCCAGTAGGCGGCGTCCACCACGTCGTTTTCCAGATCCGGGTGCTCGATGTCCACCCACCGCCAATGCTCGGACTCGCCACCACCGGCGGGCCGGCGCCTTGCGTCCGTGGCCCGCCGGCGGATCTCCGCGAAGGGAGCTTCGTCGCCCAGCAGGCTGATGGCGTCCGTCAGCACCTGGATCCGCTCTTCTTCGCTGGCGACCAGGCCCGAGTCCTGGTCCGCTCGGTGCAAGAGCTCGCGTAGCACCGCCCAGTCTGTGATGACTTTGTCGGACAAGCAGAGCTTGCCGCCCGTTTCCGCCTTGGTGGGGAACAAGGCAGTGCCGTCGGCGGCCACACCGAGCGCTTTGCGAGCTGTGGTCATTTCCGTGGCAAAGGTCTGGTCGGTCGCTTTGCGCCCCTCCTTCACCTTCTCGGGGTGCAGCGCCTCGGCGAGGCGGTGAGAGCTGACACTTGCTTGGTCGTGCTCACGGCGCAACGCCAGGTAGACGATCGCCTCGAGCGATCGCAGGCGCGGCACGCTCATCTCTTCTGGCTCGGGCCCATCGACCCGCCACACTCTCGGGTAACCGTGCAGGACCTGGACGACAACCGACGCGTTGCGGGTGCGCAGCACCGGGGCGGGCCCGGCGCCCGGCATGGGCCCGGGCACCAGCCGTACCAGCGCGGGAGGGAGCGGGGCCACCCGGACGACCCGACCCACCCCGGTGCCCACGCCTCCCCCCTGGTCCTGGTCGAGCTCGATGACCCGGTCGGCGCTCCCCCACGGCTCGGCTTCGATGGCCTCCGGCTCGACGGCCTCGTCGCCAGCCCCGACAGTCCCCGCCTCAGATAGGTCTTCACCGGGAACACCTGGCTCGACGTCGTCGTCGGCATATTCGTCCTCGAGCTCGTCCGCGCCGACGGCCACCGGATCCCACCAATCGCCGGCGAGCGTGCAGGCGGTCTCGCTGCCCACCTCGGCGGCGTTGCCCAAACGCATCTCGATCACGCTTAGCACCGGTAGCGGCAGGCACTGCAGGCGAAGGCGACGAGCGAGCGGCCCGACCTCGGCTGTCCCCTCGGCGTCGACGTCCAAGCGCCAGCGCTGTCCGCCAGGATCTGCGGTGAGGACGGCGAGCAGACCGCTGGCTGGGTCGGCGGCCAAAGCGGCCAGCCGTTGGAGCAGCTCGGGGTCGGCGGGCGCGGCGCAGACCAGTATGGCGGGACCCAGATCGGTGGGGTCATCGCTCCTCAGGCGCAGCTCTCCGACCGAGGAGAAAGCACCCGCTAGACCGCCCTGGTCGATGGTGGCGGCCCGGGTGGCGACCGCCACCGCTTCGAGCTCACGGACGCAGTCGGCCAGGTCGTCGACCACCCTGACCGGTTCGGCCACACCGAGCCCCCGTCG
>JBEKNX010000338.1:0-8661 GCA_049522375.1 Acidimicrobiales bacterium
GGATGTCGGGGTCAAGGCGCAGGTGGCGGGCCACCGGCGCCCCGTCGACCACGCTCGCCACCACCAGGCCGCCCATGGCCGAGGCGGCCGCGTTCTCGGGGTGGCCGTCGACGGCGAACCCATGGGCAAAGGGGTCCTTGGCCCCCGCCGCCGCGGCCGCGGCCACAGCCAGGGCGGCCGACGAACCGAGACCTCGGGCCACCGGGATCTGGGAGCGGACCCGCAATTCGAACCGGTCGTGGCCGAGGACCTCCATCGCCACTCGGGCCGCCAGGTGGGATGGGCCCCCGGGCAGTCGAGCGCCATGGCCCTCGGCCACCACGAGCAAGCCCTGCGGGCGGGCTGTCAGCTCCACCTCCACGTACAGCTTGAGCGCCACGGCCAGGGCGTCAAAGCCGGGCCCGATGTTGGCCGAAGAAGCCGGTGCCCGGGCGACCCGGTGCATGGGCTCGCCCGTCCCCGGGCCAAGCCGCGCCTGGCCAGCGGCGAGCTTCAACGGTCCTCGAGCTCTTCGGGCGTCATGAGCACCGCTCGGGCCTTGGAGCCCTCGGAGGGACCGACCACACCTCGTTGCTCGAGCAGGTCCATGAGCCGCCCGGCGCGGGCAAAGCCCACGCGCAGCTTGCGCTGGAGCATCGAGGTGCTGCCGAGCTGGCTTCGCACTACCAGTTCCATGGCCACTTCCAACAGGTCGTCGTCGTCCTCGTTGCCTTCGCCCGGGCCCCCGCCCGTCCCTTCCGGGCCGTCGACGCCCTCAACATAGGACGGGCCCGACTGGCGCCGCCAGTGCGCCACGACTTTACGGACGTCCTCTTCGTCCACCCACGGCCCCTGGAGCCTGCGGGCGTGACTGGACGACGCCGTGAGCAGCAGCATGTCCCCCTTGCCTATGAGGCGCTCCGCCCCCGGCTGGTCCAGCACGACGCGGCTGTCGGCCAGCGACGACACGGCGAAGGCCAGGCGTGAGGGGATGTTGGCCTTGATGAGGCCGGTTATGACGTCGACCGAGGGCCGTTGTGTGGCCAGGACGAGGTGGATCCCGACCGCCCGGGCCATCTGGGCGATACGGCATATCGACTCCTCGACGTCGCGGGCCGCCACCATCATGAGGTCGTTGAGCTCGTCGACGACCACGAGTACGAAGGGGAGGCGCTCGTATCGGGCCTCCTCCACGGGCCCCGCACCTCCGTTGTCGCGCATGCCCACTTCGGCCAGGAGGTCGTAACGCCGCTCCATCTCCTGGACGGTCCAACGCAGGGCGTTGGCCGCCTTCTTCGGGTTGGTCACCGGGGCAGTGAGCAGGTGCGGCAGACCGCTGTAGTGCCCCAGCTCCACCCGCTTGGGGTCGACCAGGATCAGGCGCACCTGGTCCGGCGTGGCCCGCATGAGCACCGACGCCAACATCGAATTGATGCAGGACGACTTGCCCGACCCGGTGGCGCCGGCGATAAGGAGGTGGGGCATCTCGGCCAGGTTGACGAGCACCGGGCGCCCGGCGATGTCCCGGCCGGCGGCGACTTCTAGAGGGTGCCGGGCGGCCGCGGCCTCCGGCGACGTCAGGATGTCGCCCAAGGACACGGTTTGGCGCTGGCGGTTGGGCACCTCGACGCCGATGGCCGAGCGTCCCGGGATGGGGGCTATGAGCCGGACATCGGCGGCGGCCATGGCGTAGGCGATATCGCGCTGCAGCACGGTGACCTTTTGCACCTTGACACCCGGGCCCAGCTCCAGCTCGTACCGGGTCACGCTCGGGCCCACGGTGGCGCCCACCAGCCGGGTCTCCACCCCGTGAGCCGCCAGCGCCCCCTCCAGGGTCTGGCCCAGCACCTCTACCTGACGCCGGTCGACGTCGGTCTGGCGGCTGCGGCGCAACAGCGCCAGGGGCGGCAACCGCCATGTGGGCTTGGGCCGCTTGGGCAGCCCGAGGTCGATGGCCAGCTGCTCGACGCGGGCCGCGGGCATGACGTCCGCCCTGGTCCCCGCCCCGGCACCGACCGGTACCGGCCCGGCATCGGCGGCGTCTTCCCCGTCGCCATCCTCGCTGGGCTCCGGGCCACCGGCCAGGCCGGCCCAGTTGAATCCCGCCCGCGGCGCGGGGCCGGGAGCGGGACCGCGGCCGCCCAGAGCAGGCGCCCCGCCGCCAGCCAGCACACCGGCGGCTTCGTCGCCGGTACCGGGGGTGGCGGTACCGGGGGTGGCGGTACCGGGGGTGGCGGTACCGGGGGTGGCGGCGGCCGGGCGGCCCGACCGCCGGCGGGCGGCGACCTCGGGGCCTCTGACACTCGGGTGGCGGGTGGCCGAGGCCAGGCGGCGACGGCGCCGGGCCAGCTCCCCCACCCGTGAGAACAGCCGGGCCCCGCCCCGGTACCCGGCCCCGCACGCCGCCCGGCCCGCTTGGGCCACGGCCCGGACCGGCGTCGCGGTGATGATCAGGCAGGCGAGGAACAAGATGACGGTCAGGACCAGGCCCGCTCCCCAGCCGGCCAGGCCGGCCCGCAGGGGCACGCCTACGACGGCGCCCAGCACCCCGCCCGCCTTGGCCATGGCGTGCACGGGTTGGTGCAAGGTGCTCTTGCCTCGGACCACTTCCAGCATCCCGGACACCGCCACCATGGCAATGCTCAGGCCGACGGCCACCCGGCCGGGCTGCGAACGTTGGTGGCGCCACAGCAGGTAGACGCCCAGGACGGCGAAGCACACAGGCAGGCCGTAGCGGGCCAGGCCGAAGACGTCGGCGGCGCCGGTACGCAGCGCCCGGCCCGCCGGCCCGATCACGTGGGCGTAGATGCCCAGGGCCGCCAGCGCCCCCAACAGGAGGAAGGCCAGGCCCCAAACGTCGTCGGACTGGTCCTCCACCATGGCCGCCAGGGCCCGGCGCCAACGGGGCTGGGGCCGCGCTACCTCCGCCGGCGCCCGCCGGCTAGGACGAGGTTTCGCCGCCGGAGCTTTGCCGGCCCGGGCCGGTGGGGTGCCGCGAAGAGCCCTGGTTGCCACAACAACCTCAAAACTAACATCCGCCCCGGCGGCAACCGGTGACTGTCATTAGGGCCACCGCCAACGGGCACTAGAACGCGGCAGAAATAGTCGCCGTGCCTGAGCCGCGTCGGTTTGGGGGGCTCTCCCGGCGCCAACGAGCGAGCGAGGCAGTAGTGAGACGCGGGAGGCGGCTCATGCTTCTCAAGGCATGCCGGCCCTGGGCCGTGAGTACCGCCCCGGCCCTACGGGCCGGGGCGGTGACGATGAAGCGTTCAGGACGGGCTCCGAAGGCGCCCGTTGCACCCGACAACGGGCTCGTTTTGTGAAGTTCCTTACGTGGGCGGGCGCCGTTTTGTTAAGTAGCTGCGATTTTTTCTGAGCAAGATCACAATTCGCTCGGGACGTCGGGCCGGTGCATCACCTGCCTGGTCATCACCGCCTCCACGGCGGCGACCATCTCAGCTGCGCTCATCGCCGCCGTCAGGTGAGCGATCTGCCAGCCCGCGGCGCCAAGGACGTTGAGCTTTCGCCGCTCCCGGTCGAAGGCGGAAAGGGAAACCCCAACGTCCGCCGCCCGAGGGCCCGCTCAGACCTCCATCACGACAGGCACGATCATGGGCCGGCGCCTGGTCCTCTCGTTGACGAAACGTCCGAGCGCCGTGCGCGCCCGGCGCTTGAGCGTCTCGAAGTCGGCCGCGGCGGCCTCGGCTCCCTGGGGCTCCTCGATGGCGTCCAGGACCACGGAGCGGGCCTCGTCCAGGAGTTTCTCCGCCTCGGGGGCGTAGACCCAGCCGCGGGTGATTATCTCCGGCCCGGTCAGGACGTGCCCGGTGCGGGCGTCGACGGTGACGATGACGACGATCACGCCCTCCTCGGCCAGGAGCTGGCGGTCCCGCAGCACCCCCGGGCCCACGTCGCCGACTATGCCGTCGACGTAGAGAAAACCGGCCGGCACTTCTCCGGCGAACTCGACGCCCTCGGAGGAGATCTCCACCACGTCGCCGTCCTCGGCCAGGAACACCGACTTGGGGGCCACTCCCACCTCGGCGGCCAGGCGGCCGTGGTGCATGAGGTGGCGGAACTCGCCGTGCACGGGTATGAACGCCTCCGGCCGGGCGATCGAGATCATCAGCTTGAGCTCGTCGCGCATGGCGTGGCCGGAGGCGTGCACGGCCGCCAACCCCGAGTGCACGACCTCGGCCCCGGCCCGGCACAGGCCGTCGATGACCTTGCCGACATTGGTCTCGTTGCCGGGTATGGCGTGGGACGACAGCACGACCAGGTCGCCCTCGCCTACCTTGACCCATTTGTTCTCGCCCGCGGCCATGAGCGCCAGGGCGGACATGGGCTCGCCCTGCGAACCGGTGGACAGGACGCAAACCTGGCTGGGCGGCAGGTTGAGCGTCTTTTCGATGTCGATCAGCCGTTCTTCGGGGATGTGCAGCAGGCCCAGGCGGCGGGCGAAAGCGACGTTGCGCCCCATCGAACGCCCGAGGGTGGCCACATAGCGGCCCGAGGCGATGGCGGCGTCGGCCACCTGCTGGACGCGGTGGACGTGGCTGGCGAAGCAGGCCACGATCACCCGCTTGTCCCGGTGGGCATCGAACAACCCGGCCAGGACCTTGCCCACGGCCTTCTCGGAGGGCGCCCGGCCCTCTTCCTCGGCGTTGGTGGAGTCCGACAGCAGCAGCCGGATGCCCTGGCCATTGCCTAGGGCACCGATGCGGGCCAGGTCCGTGCGCCGGCCGTCCACCGGTGTCAGGTCGAGCTTGAAATCGCCCGTGTGCAATATGACGCCCTGGGGAGTGTGGAAGGCCAGGGCGAAGCCGTGGGGGACGGAGTGGGCCACGGGGATGAACTCGATGTCGAACGGGCCTATTTTCCTGGTCTCCCCGTCCTGGACCACCACCAGTTGCGTGCGGTCCAGCAGGCCCGCCTCCTCGATGCGGTTGCGGGCCAGGCCGACGGACAGCTCCGAGCCGTAGATCGGCATGCTCACGTGGCGCAGGAGGTAGGCCAGGCCACCGCAGTGGTCCTCGTGGCCGTGGGTGACCACGCACCCCTCGAGGCGGTCCTGGTTCTCGATTATGTAGGTGAAATCGGGCAGGACGAGGTCCACACCGGGCATTTCCGGCTCGGGGAACATGAGCCCGCAGTCCACCAGGACGGCCCGGCCGTCCATCTCGAACCAGGCGCAGTTGCGCCCGATCTCCCCCAGGCCGCCCAGGAAGGCGATGCGCACGACCGGCGCCGCCGCGGGTACGGCCATCGCGCTACGGGGCAGCGGGGAACGCCCGGAGGTGCAGGTTGCTCCAAACCCGCTGGGCCTGTTCGACCAGGCCGTCGGGCGTGGGCCCCATGGGCAGGCGGCATTCGCCGGCAGGGAGCCCGAGCGCCCTCATCATGGCCTTGGTGGGCACCGGGTTGGGAGCGGCATCGCTGGTCTGGAACACCCACGACTCCTGGAGGCGGGCGTTGAGCGCCGTGGCCGCCATAGTGTCGCCCTTGGCGAAGGCGGCCACCATCTCGGTTATCTGTGCCCCCGCCCAGTGCGACGCCACGCTGATCACGCCGACGGCACCCACGGCCAGCAGGGGGAGGGTGTAGGAGTCGTCACCGCTGTAGACCTCGAAGCCGCTCGGCGCCTGTTCGATCAGGGCGGCCGTCGCCGCCGGCGACCCGGCCGCGTCCTTGACCCCGACGATGGCCCCGTCCCGGGCCAAGCCCAACAGCGTGGACGGCTTCAGTTCGCGACCGGTGCGCTTGGGGATGTCGTAAGCGACTACGGGCAGGCGGGACGCCTGGGCGATGGCCCGGAAGTGGGCGTCGATGCCGGCCTGGGAGGGGCGGTTGTAGTACGGGGTGACGACCAGGGCCCCGTCGGCCCCAGCGTCTTCGGCCATGCGGGTCAACTCGACCGAGTGGGCGGTGCTGGCCGTGCCCGTGCCGGCCATCACCGGCACACCGACGGCTCGGCGCACCGCCTTCCACAGCTCTAGCTTCTCCTCGTCGCTGAGAGTCGTGGCCTCGCCCGTGGTCCCGGTCAGGACCAGGCCGTCGTTGCCGTTCTCCACCAGCCAACGAGCCAGCTTTACCGCCCCAGCGAGGTCCAGTCGCCCCTCAGCGTCAAAGGGTGTGACCATGGCGCAGATCACGGCGCCAAAGCGCCCGGGCACGGTCATCAGACGGTCCTGTTCGGCGGCATCGGCACCCAGCCTAGTGCCCCGGCGACGAGGGCCAGCGCCCAGCCCGGGGCCGTCACAGGCCGAGCAGGGCGTCCAGCCCGACGGTGAACCCCCGCCGGCCGGGAACGGCCTTGATGGCGAGCAGCACACCGGGCATGAACGAGACGCGGTCCATCGAGTCGTGGCGCAGCGTGAGGATCTGGCCGGCCGTACCCAACAGCACCTCCTGGTGGGCCACCAGGCCTCGCAGGCGCACGGAATGGACCTGCACCCCCGGCGCGGCCTGCAGCCCCCGGGCGGCGCCCTGGCTCGGGGCGCCCGAGGCCAAGGCCGGCGCCGCGCTGCGGGCCGCAGATATACGCCGGGCCGTCTGCAACGCCGTGCCCGAGGGCGAGTCGAGCTTGCCGTCATGGTGCAGCTCGACCACCTCGACGGTCTCGAACCACGGGGCAGCCAGCTCGGCAAAGCGCATCATGAGCACGGCCCCGATGGCGAAGTTGGGGGCGAAGATGCAGTTGGCCGGCCCCGGCTCGAAACCCTTCTCCATCTCGGCCAGGGCCTCGGCCGAGAGCCCGGTCGTGCCGATCACGGCGTGGACACCATGGGCGGCGCACCAGGCGGCGTTGGCGGCGACGGCGGGGGCGAGGGTGAAGTCGACGGCGACCTCGGCGCCCGCCTCGGCCAGGGCGCCCGGCCCGGGCGCGGCCACCAGCCCGGCCCCTTCCAGGACGGTGCCGGCATAGGCGGGGTCGACCGCCGCCACCAGCTCCAGTTCGGGGTCGGCGCGCACGGCGGCACAAACGGCCGTGCCCATGCGGCCACCCGCCCCGAACACGCCCACTCGCAGCATGTTGAGCCCTACCTCTCCCACTCGGCGAAGGCGTCCTCGTCGAAGGGGCCGAGGACGACCAGGCTGCGCGGTCCCCCCAGCACTTCGGCCGCCACCCGGGCCAAGTCCTCGACAGTCACGGCGGCGATCTGCTCGTCCAGCTCGACCAGGGAGGGCACCCTCCCGTGGGCCAGCTGGGAGCGGCCCAGGCGGCTCATGCGGGCGCCGGAGTCCTCCAGCCCGAGCGCCGTTGCCCCCCGGATGTGGCTGCGGGCGGCTTTCAGCTCGTCCTCGCTCGGGCCCTGCGCCGCCATCTTGTCCAGCTCCTCGATGATGAGCTTGAGCACCTCGGGGGCCTTGGCCGGCGCCGTGCCCGCGTACACGGCGAAGTCGCCCGTGCCCTGGTAGCCCGAGCGGTAGGAGTACACGCTGTAGGCGAGGCCCCTCTCCTCCCGGATGGACTGGAACAGCCGGCTCGACATCCCTCCGCCCAGGATGTGGTCCAGGACGTTCAAGACCTGGCGGTCCGGGTGGTTGCGGTGGAACCCGGGCATCCCGACCATCACGTGCGCCTGCTCGGTGGGGCGGGTCACGACCAGGCGCGGCCGGGCGCCGCTGGCCGGTGGCTGCCGTTCGGGGCGGCTGCCTCCCAGCAGCGCGTCCGGCCCGAAGCGGGTGGCCGCCTTTCCCAGCCTGTCTACCACGCCGTCCACGATGCCGGCGTGCTCGATCAGCCCCGCCGCCGTGACCACGATGTTGGCCGTGCGGTAGTGCTGGCGGTGGAACCGGGCGACCTGGTCGCGCGTGGCCGCGCCCACCGTGGCTTCCAGGCCGAGAACGTCCCGGCCCAGCGGGTGGCCCGGGTACATGGCCGAGTTGAAGACGTCGTGGACCTCCTCGGCCGGCTCGTCGCCGTGCATGAGGATCTCTTCCAAGATGACCTGGCGTTCGGCCTCCAGGTCCTCGGGGCGCAGGGCCGGGCCCCAGATGATCTCTGAGAGGATGTCCAGGCCGAGCTCGACCGATTCGGCCAGCAGACGCACATAAAAGGCGGTGTGCTCCTTGGTCGTGAAGGCGTTGATGTCCCCGCCGACGGCATCGACGAGCTCGGCGATCTCACGGGCACTGCGCTGCTCGGTCCCCTTGAACAGCAGGTGCTCGAGGAAGTGCGACGCCCCGGCGATGCTTTCGGGCTCGTCGACCGACCCCGTGCCCACCCAGAAACCGAGGCTGACCGAGCGCACGTCGGGCATGTGCTCGGTGACGATCGTGAGACCACCGTCCACCACGGTGGTCTCCACGACGTCTCTAAGCCCCTCGACGGCGCCCGGCCCCGGGGTCATCACCATCTTTCTCTTCCTGGCTTCCCTTCCTGGCTTGTCTTCCTGGGCGCGGCTTGCCGGCCGCCGCTCAGTGGCGCCGGCGCGGGTTGCGCCGCGGCCCCTGGCCCCGGGCTTCGCCGCTGCGCGACGGAGGGGCGGTGGCGCTACCGGCCCCGGCAGGCACGTCCGAGGCGCCCGCCGGGCCGAGGTCGCCGAAGGCCGAACGGGCCTCTTGTTCCCAGGTGTCCTCGAACGAGACCGTCTCGTACTGCGCGCCGGTGCTGACGGCGCCGGTGCTGACGGCGCCGGTGCTGACGGCGCCGGTGCTGACGGCGCCGGTGCTGACGGC
>JBEKNX010000339.1:0-5261 GCA_049522375.1 Acidimicrobiales bacterium
AGGAGTCCCTGGGCGCACCAGCACCGGTGGTCACCACCGCGATGATAAGGCGACTTCCACGAGACAAGGTCGGCTCCGGGGACCACGACGACCCCGGTCGGCACCGGTCCCTCGGCTGGCATATTTCTGTCAGCAACCCTGGCGGCGACATTCTGGCGAGGTAGAGCGGCGTGAAAGGCCACGCCGGAGCCGTCCCCGTGTTACAACGAAGGGGTGGGCAGCAGTAGCCGCAGCAGTAATAGGGGGGGCCCGGGAGGGAACCCACAGCCCGTATTTCTGTGGAAAACCAATAGGGACAACGGTTCTGAGCTGCTCCGACAGGCTCCACAGGCTTTGCTTGCATCAGGGCTCATCGAGAAATGCCATTATGCCAGCCGTCCCGATATGCGGCCAGGGTGCGTAGGCGTCGCGTCGGTGCGCTACGGCTCTGTCGCTCTGTGCGCGAGCTGCGACGAGCGGCGCTCGCTGGTGGGCGAGGGCCTCGCCGGCGTCAACTTGGCTGGTCCTGGGGCCCTTCTCGAGGTCGTACGGGCGGCCCAGGCGCTCCTCTGGGCGCTTGAAGCCGCCAACGCCGCTCGTCGTTCTACAGAGGTTGGCAACGGCATGGCCACCGCGCCCGAGCCTTGACCGCAAGGCTCACCTCGACGCCCCGGCTCGCCCGTAACTCGGCCTTCGGGGTCACGGCGGATCGGCATGGTACCACAAGGCTAACGGAAGCCCGAGCCGTCGGCGACGGCGTGCACCTGGTGGGAGAAGCAGCCTTAACGGTGCGTTGACCTACGGCTTCCGTGGTGGATGGACGGTCTGGGCGGGGCACTGATGAAGTTGCCTGCCAGGTCCGGCTCGACCAAGGCGCGGCTTTGGCCTCGCTGGCCTAGCCCCCTTTTGAGGCGCCTCCCTCTTGAGACGGACGCGCCCGACTTCAAGTTCCCCCTTGCGGGTGACGACGCGGACGTCCGTTGCCGGCAAACTTCGATGTTAGTGGCTATTACCGCAGTCACCCGAGAACGGAGGTTGAGATGTTCATTAATCTGCCGAAGGCCTCAGGCCGCCCGCCCCGAGGGGCGGGATTGGGTTTTCGCCGTGGCCTTGTTGCCGCGACAACCGCGCTTGTTACCATTGGCTTACCCTTGGTGGGCACCAACGCCTCTGTAGCACAAACGAATGCACAGCAGGTCTTGCACTACTTCTCGAAGTTCGAAAGCCAAGTGTTCCTGACGGCGGCAGGGAAGCCGTTCAATCCCTCGGAAAAGAACCCACCCGTCCCCGGCGATTCCATCGAAGGCACGAACCTCGATTACGTCGGCAACCACGTGCACCATGCATCGGACTGGACGGCCTCGGACCACGAGCTATGCATCTTGGACAACAAAGGCGATCCCGTGTGCCACGCTCAAGTCGCTATCGGAGGTTCGATGATCCTGGCTCAGGCCGACCTGGGGCACGTGTCGGCCAGCACATCGACGTCGACGTTCCAGGTAACCGGGGGCACCGGGACGTTCCACGGAGTAACGGGCACCATCGTGGCCGTCGAAATTGACCCCACGTCTCAAACGAGCAACAGCGACGTCACCATCACTCTGGACCGATCGTGAGACCAAGCGACCAACCGGCCTATAGGGCTAGAGGTGGCGGCGCCCAGGCGAGGACGAGGCGGTCGACGTTTTCGGGGGGGCCGGAGCGGGCATAGAGGAGCCCCTGGGCGCGATCGCAGCCGAGGTCTATGAGGACCTGGCCCTGGTCGGCGAGCTCAACGCCCTCGGCGACGACAGTCAGTTCGAGCGCGTGCGACAGGACGATGATGGCGGCGACAATGGCGCGCACTTTCAGGTCGATAACGACGTCGTCGACGAACGACTTGTCGATCTTGACGAAGTCAAGCGGGAACTGGCGCAGGTAAGCGAGCGAAGAGTAGCGGGTACCGAAGTCGTCCAGACCTACCCCGACGCCGAGGTCTCGCAGCGTCCGAAGCCCAGTCATGGCCGAATTGGAAGCTTCCATGAGGACCTGTTCGGTTACTTCGAGCTGGAGGTCGCCCGGGGGTACGCCGTTGGCCTCGAGCTGGTCGAAGATGGCCTGGCGGAACTCGCTGTCAGCCAGGTGGCGGGCCGTGACGTTGATGGCGACGCCGGCGAACTTGGATCCGAGCCGGGCACGCCAGGCGGCAGCTTGCTTCACGGCGTCGGCCAGCACCACCTCGTCGATCCTGATCAACAAGCCGGTTTCCTCGGCTACCTCCAAGAACGAGCCCGGCAGCATTAGCCGCTGCTCGAGGTCGCGTATACGGACGAGAGCTTCGGCTCCCACGGGGCGACCGGTCTTTATGTCCACGATCGGCTGGTACTCGACCACGATGCGGCCTTCGTCCAGAGCGCGGCGCACCATGCGTTCGGTGGCCAGGCGAGAAACTGCTGTGGTGCGCAGCTCCTCGTCGAACACCGCCACCTGGTCCCGGCCCCTGTCCTTGGCCCGGTACAGCGCGAGGTCGGCTTCAGACAACAGCACTTCGGCGTTGTGCTGGTAGTCGGCCGTGCAGGCCACGCCTATGCTCATAGTGCAGCTGAACTCGTCCCCGTCGACCCGGAACGGCCTGCGGCCGTCTTCGATTATCCGGTTGGCCAGTGCGATGGCGGCGGCCTCGTCGGTGACCCCCTCAGCCACGAGCACGAACTCGTCTCCCCCGAGGCGGGCCAACGTGTCAGCGGGGCGGAGGTGGCCCGTGAGGCGCTCCGCCATCTTCAGCAGCACGTCGTCGCCGATGTGGTGGCCGAGAGAGTCATTGATCACCTTGAAGCGGTCGAGGTCGAGGTACAGCACCACCAGGAGGCACCCGGGACTGCGGCTAAGCCGCCGCAGGCCCTGCTGCAGCCGGTCCATGAGCACCGTCCGGTTGGCCACCCCGGTCAGGGGGTCAGTGGTCGCCCGCAGCTCCAACAGGGCGGTGCGTTGTTGGCGTTCGGTGATGTCGCGTACCGTGCTCACCACGACGTCGGCACCGTCTGTCGTGACGCGTCGTGATGTCGCCTCGGCCCAGCGGTAGGAGCCGTCCCGGTGGCGGAAGCGGTAGCTCGTGTTCACGAGCTCTGTGGTACGCTCCGAGCGCCTGCTGAGCAGCGTCGGCGCGTCGTCGGGGTGGGCGAAGTTGTCCTCGCTCTCTCCCACGAGCTCGTCCGGCGCCCAGCCGAACGCACCCTGCAAAGCGGCCGAGCAGTACAGGAAATAGCCGTCCAGGTCCACCACGGTGGTCAGGTCACCCGAAGTGGCAACAAGGTACGGGTAATCGCGACCTTTGGGTTTGCCGTGCTCGTCGCTCCCTGGCTGGCTAACCACGAACGTCACTTCCGGCGGCGGGGGTGACAAAAGCCTTCCGATGAAGGCCATAGGGACCTCAGCGTCCCCCCGGCTGACCAGCCAGTATACCACAGACGGGACGCATAGCACTGGTACGCCGACTATGCGTGAGGCTGCCGGCTGGGAACGGCCGCCAAGAGCCCGAGTTCAAGCCGAGGAAGAACGGCCCGGGCTGGGGTCCTGCTCGGACCGGCGGACAATCCCGACGAGGTCGGCGCGGGCACGGGCCACCCGGGAGCGGACCGTCCCCACAGGGCATTCGCAGACCCGAGCGGCGTCATCGTAGGAGAGCCCCAGCAACTGGGTGAGCACGAAAGCCGTACGCCGGTCGACGTCGAGGCTCCCGACCAGGTCGACCAGGGCGACCAGGGCGCTCGGGTCGGCGGTCGTCCGTTCCCGGGCACTGCGCATGGCCGTATCGCGCTCCCGGCGGCGGGCGCCGGAGCGAAGCTCGTCCAGGCAGACGTGGCGGGCGATAGCCAGCAACCAGGTCAGCGCCGAAGACTCGCCCCGGAACCTCGCCAAGGCGCCCACGGCCCGTATGAAGGTCTCCTGCGCGCAGTCGTCGGCCTGCTGGTCGCCGACGATCGCGGCGCAGAGCCGCCAGACTTGCTCGTAGCCACCCTCCACGAGCGCCTCGAGCGCCCGGCGGTCACCCTTCCCCGCCTGGTGCGCGAGGCGGTCGAGAGGGCGCATGGCGCACCACCATACGTTTGTCACACCCCACAGCTCCAGTTCGGTTGACCAAAACTGCCGGGAACTTGGGCGGCTCCTCGCCCGACTGTTTAAGTGTGAGCGCCAGAAGTGGGATGTAAGCGCCATGCCCGGCATGAACAGCGGCCTCAGTACCAACAACCCGGCCATTGTCTCGGCCTTTCAGGCGGCCCTCCTGCACCAGGGCCTTTTGGTCCTGCTGATAGTGGCTTTGGTGGCCACGGCCTGGAACGTCCTGCGGTCGGCACAGTACCGCCGGGCCACGGGCTCTGGTGCCGGCACGGCGCCGGGTGCCGGCACATTGGTCCTCCCCCCGGGTCTGTCTCGTCCCGAGCCCGCCGGCCGGCGGTTAGTGCGCGTTTGCTTCGGGCTGCTTTGGATCTTCGATGGCATCCTCCAAGGTCAGTCATTGATGCCCCTCGGCATGGTGGCCCAGGTGGTCCAGCCGGCAGCGGCAGGGTCGCCGAGCTGGGCAGTGCACTTGGTCAACGCGGGGACGTCGGTGTGGGTCCTCCATCCGGTGGCGACCGCCGCCGCGGCCGTGTGGGTGCAGGTCGGTATCGGCTTGTGGCTGCTGGCCGCCCCCAGAGGCGACTGGTCGCGAGTCGGCGGCGTCGCCAGTGTCGGGTGGGGCCTGGCGGTATGGGTCTTCGGCGAGGCTTTTGGCCAGGTCCTGGCGCCCGGTCTGTCGTGGCTGTTCGGTGCGCCCGGCGCCGTGCTGCTCTA
Organism: Acidimicrobiales bacterium; assembly: GCA_049522375.1. Taxonomy (GTDB): domain Bacteria; phylum Actinomycetota; class Acidimicrobiia; order Acidimicrobiales; family Palsa-688; genus Fen-671. Next base: position 4,792 of record JBEKNX010000339.1, read on the forward strand.
CTGCTGTGCCGGCGTACTGGTTGCCTTACCCGACCAGGCGTGGGCCGGCCCGCGCCTCGGCCGGGTCATCCTGAGGTCCATGGGCCTGTTCCTGGTAGGCATGGCCGTCCTGCAGGCGTGGCCGGGACGCGGCTTTTGGCAGGGCCAGGTCCGGCCCGGCGCCTCGCCGGGCTCGCTGACGGGGATGGTGCAACAAATGGCCCGGACACCCCAACCATCGTTCCTGTCCTCGTGGCTGACTGCCTTCGGCCGCTTCGACGCCGCTCATGGCTGGGCCGTGAACCTCTTTGCCGTGACCGCCCTGGCGACCGTCGGATCCGGCTTGCTCAGCGCTCGGCCCCGAGCGGCTCGGGCCGCGGTGATCGGGGGGGTCGTGCTCTGTTTGGCCGACTGGGTACTGGTCCAAGACCTCGGGTTCTTAGGCGGGGTGGGGACCGACCCCAACAGCATGGTCCCGATGGCCGTGCTGT